>JAOTWM010000472.1 GCA_029862885.1 Gammaproteobacteria bacterium | reverse complement strand
ATGGGTAAATCCTCGCCAGCCATTTCGGCGATGAGACGTCCCCACAGACCCGCGCAGACCACAACCGTATTAGTCTCTATATAACCCCGGCTGGTTTGGATCCCCTTTATCCGACCGCCCTCGATGTCGATGCCGGTGGCGGAGGTGTTCGCGAAAGCCTTCAACCGACGGGTTGCCTCGGCCTGCTCGACTAGTATACCTGCCACGGTTTGGGAGCGTGGTACAACCAGCCCCGCGTCGGGGTCCCACATTGCGCCCTGGATCAGGTCTTCCTCCAGCAGCGGAAATAACTCCTTGGTCTCCTTTGCGCTGATCATGCGTACGTTGGTTCCAAATGCCTTGCCAGAACCTACCTTGCGCTTAAGCTCCTCCATCCGATCGTCATCATCGTGACGTGCAACTTCGAGACCACCAATCCGACTGTAGTGACCCATTTTGTCGAAAAACTCGACACTGTATCGGGTGGTGTAACAAGTCATATTGTCGTGGGCCGTCATATAACAGAAATCGGACGCATGGGCGGTGGATCCGATATCGGTCGGAATTGCGGACTTGTCGATACCGACAATATCTTCCCAACCCTTTTCAATCAGGTGATGCGCGACCGAGGCGCCGACGATTCCGCCCTGCCCGATAATGACAACATTTGCACGAGTTGGTAACTTCGCCATGAACTATGTCTCCATGTGAGTGCGGTTAGCCGTTGGGTCCGGCTGGGTTGAAATACGCAGACTGTCTAATTATTGATCCGATGGAATTAGCCAGACCTCGGTGATTTGGTATCGCGTATTTCGATTGTAGTCAATCATGTAAAGATTATAAGCACGTTTATTCCTACTGATAAGCGCGTAACCGACATTTTGTTTTCCTGGTACGGCTTTGCCGGGTATAACCTCCCGTGGAGTAGGAGCCGGGAATCACTAATACTTACCCCACTAGCCCGGATAATTCATGAAGGATTCGGACGGAAGGCGGATGAGGGCTAAGTAGTCGGCGCGATCGTTTGTCCGCTGCATAGCCGTAGCTATGGATCAAGGAGGATCGTGACGAATACGACACCCTATTTTTCTGGGAACTCTGAACAGGACAAACTGTGCGGCGGCCCCGTACCAAAAATTCACGGATAAACTGTTCAAATATTGAGAAGATTTTTGGTGCCTGGTCCGCCTTCGTGAAATATCCGGGCTAGACGCAACGGGGAGCCCGAGGATATGGGCGGTTTTGCTGTGATATTTGTGGGGAACGCAGGTGCTTTTTAACAGCCAAACATCATTAGTCGATGGCGACGTAACCATCAGAAGTGAAACAAGAACGGGATTGGCTGCGCTTCAGATGTTAATACAAAGATCAGAAATGCTTATTGCGCTCGCAAATGACATCCAAGCCGGGTTCAGTTTTCCCAACATGCGCACTGTGAGCCATAATCGCCTTGGATAACGAGACAGTCGCTTGCCGTAGCCGCCGGTCAGGCCGGAATCTTTGCCCTGATCATGGGCCAGCGGTGTTCGCCACTGCGGATTCGTGCGATCTTGGTTCTCCATAATTCGGCGAAATCACCGGCAATTGAATTAACGGTCGGGTCGGTTTCAATAGTGGTGAGTTCACGCTCGTGGATACGCAACAATTGGGCGCTACGGTCCTCAGCGATAATATCGGTGAATCCAGCGGCGGTTAATCCATCGACATACTGTTCGATCCTCAACAGGTGGTAGCCGCGTTGCTCGACGTATTCCAGGAACCCAGCACTTTTGGCGCGGTTGCTGCATGCGTAGTCGGTAAATAGTAGCCGGCCATTTGGGATCAGTGCGCGGTGGATCGTGTTATAGAGTTTGGGCTTGTCGTGGATATGCAGAAATACATCGCGGCTGTACACCGCATCGAATTCCGCGTTGGCCGTTAATTCCAGGCAGTCGCGTTGTTCCAGCGATACCGAGCCCTCGGCGCCCGCTTCGTAGCAACGGCGAACGGCCGTCGCAACCATATTGGCGGACAGATCGATTCCATGTACCCGCGCACCGTATTCACGCGCCATTAACAGAGCACTGCCGCCAAATCCGCAGCCGATATCCAGTACGCGCTCGCCGGATCGCGGATCAAGCAAACCAATAAACTCCAGTGCGGTATCCATGCCTCCGGGGCTGATGAAATTTTCCCCGTATATCGCCTCGTATTTTTCTAATTCACAGTAGGAATACTGGTGTTGATCGAGAAATGTGGGCGTGACATTTGGCATGGTTTTTAACTCGGTTTGGGCATAGGAGATTACGGCAAGTTTCTTCCGTGCACGATCGTCCCATTGAATTCGTATTCTCGTTTAATCCGGCGCGCGATGTTCTGGGCAGTAGATTCATCGTCGAATGGCCCGACGATAACGTGATACGCAGTGTCGGTCGCGACCCAGCGCGCCGGAATCGGCGGCCCCTCGTGATTCAAGACAACACTTAGACGTTGCGCGTTGCTGAGCGCATGGAACGATTCGGTTTGCACATACCAGGCATCGCGCCTTTGACGCGGGCGTTTGGGGGTGCCGGCTAGCCACAATGGATGCCAGACTTGGGGCACGGTGTCGAGTTCCATATTCAAATGCGGTGCCCCTTCGAGGACCGGTTCAGGAATACCGCGTTGTTGTGAAACAATGCGTTTTACACGGTCCCAGTCGATTTGGATGGGGTGTTGCTTGGCGGTTTTCTTAAGACGTTTGACCAAGCGCGAGACATGGCGCTGTAGCGCTAGGTCGCCGGTTTGCAGCGGAGGGTGGGCCTCCACGTACAACATGTTGTCACGCCAACCGCTTAGAAACGGTTGATCCACGATGTTCACATTGGTGCCAGTTGCGACCCGCGAGTAAAGTTCGGTGATGTGTTCCGGGTAGAGGCGCACGCAGCCGTGACTGCTGCGCATACCCACCCCGAACGGTTTGTTGGTGCCATGCAGAAGGTAAGCCGGTCGACTCAGTCGCAGCGCATGACTGCCGAGCGGGTTTTCGGGGCCCGGTGGTACCGTCGCCGGCAACGGATCGCCGTTACGTGCGTGTTCCTTGCGAATTGACGCCGGTACGCGCCACGTGGGGCTTTCCTTTTTTTCAATGATGCGCATGCTGCCGGTTGGAGTCGACCAACCTTCACGGCCGATTCCGATCGGATATGTATATACGATACGATTATCCGAATCAGCCGAGAATTGAAATAAACGCATACTGGCGAGATTCAATACGACACCGTGTCGCGGTGCGTCAGGCAAGTTGAAGCGCAACGGCAAAACGATGCGGCTTCCGGGTTGTGGCAACCACATATCGATGCCGGGATTGGCAGCTTCGATTTCGTCGAAGCCGAGACCAAAATGGCGCGCAATACCAGGCGCTGTATCGCCGCGTCGAACCTTGATGACGGCGAGTTCACCCACAACGTCCTGGTGTTCGTCGTACACGAAGGACTGCGGTGCAGTTCGGGCACCGATCGGTTCCAATACCTCGCTGATCGAGGCCGGTAGATATTGGCAAGCCGCGAGCAGAACCGCCGCTAGTGCTGGCGCGAATCCACGCATGACCAGGTGTGCACATGCTCGTGGCTGGTTCGGTAAGCCAACGCGTTCCCGATTCATCGCACGCTCGGATTGGCTCCGGGTCTGTTCAAAGTTTTAGTGTGCAAGTGATTGGATTGAGAATTGAACAACAGGCCATTAGTCGATCGATGCTCGTATTGAGTATTGACGGTCCGTCGCGTAGCAGTACAAAACCGACATATCAACTGCTGTGGTGAATTGTATCGCGTGATGAAGTCGCTGGGTATGGTAAAGACGCAGCCCAGCGACTGTACGGCATCGAACATTCTTGCTACCGTCGTAACGATCGAGGTGCGGCGAATTAGGTTCGACCGTAACGCTCGGGCCCAGACCCCATGGAGTCGATGGCGATAAAATTACGATGCCGTGCCATAGCGGTAAACGTCAGCGCGCGTCAACGATACCGGGACGCCGATAAAAGGTAGAGTTCTTTGCAGAAATGAGCGACTTTAATGCAGATATTGACGCCATGATTGGCAGCGAAAATTCTCCCGTGTATACCCTGAGCCGCGGCCAGACCCCGCTACTGGTGAGCATGCCCCACGACGGTACCGAGATCCCAGAGTCGATAGCGCAACGGATGACCGAGCACGCGCTACGCAGGCCGGATACCGATTGGCATGTGGCGCAACTTTACGAGTTTGCCGGT
>JAOTWM010000470.1 GCA_029862885.1 Gammaproteobacteria bacterium | reverse complement strand
CGATATTTCCGCTGCTGCTCAAGCACGGTGAGAAAGTGAAACACTGCTCGGTCATGCCACAATTCATAATAATGTGTCGGCAAATCAAGCGAGGTGATATCGCCTTCCGACCACGTAACCAGCTCTGCTTTTTTACCCAACCGTGCTTTAACCGAGGACAGGGCTTTCTCTGATATATCAAGGACTGTGATTGATCGATAGCCCGCGTCCAACAGGTCGTCAACCAATGTGGATGCGCCCCCACCGACGTCGATGATCGGAGCCTCTACGGCCAACCCAAGCCCCTTAATCCAGCTTAAGGAGGTTTTCAAATGGGGCTCATACCAACCCAGCTGCTCGCTCGGCTTGGTCGTGTAGACCTGTTCCCAGTGATCTTGTTGGCTCATTTCAATCCTGCCTGGCAGGATGGGAGAGACCGACGCGTCTCTCCATCCATAATTAAAACGACCCTCGAAGTACGCTAGGCCTATACCCGCTGACCGTTTTTGACCTACGTCAAAGTCGCAAGCAGACGCTCTCAAACAAAACAGACCCCCACCGAAACAGGGTCTGTGCAGGGTCAATACGCCACGATCTGGAAGCGGAAACTACCGGTTTTTTCGTCCCTCGGCGGGAGGACACGTGAAACAATGAAAAAGAGAGCGCGAAAGGGGGACGACAGAGGCGAATACCAGCGATGAAATCACCGACTCGTCAAACGTTCGCTGTGGGCCGGATGCCGACATTCACCGAGCAGCCCCACAAACAAAAACCCCGCCGAAGCGGGGGGTGTGTGAGTGTTTAGACGTGTTACGCGGGAGCTCTAAGACGAGGCGCCTATACCCCTTATGCGTATGCCATCACGTCTACGTAGGCTCCACCACCGGTTCGGTGATTCTCATCGCTACTCCCATTCTCTTATCACGCGGCTCTGTGCGGAAGACGACTCCTCGGCATTTCAGCATGAACTTACCGGATTCGGTTTTTCGTCCCATCGAAAAGCTGATTGAGTCCCCAAGTGCATACGTGCCGCTTATCCAGAAGAACATGCCTGAGGCGCTCACGTCGCGCGTGACGCCGGTAGCGTTCTCTAGAATCACTGGCAGCGCGACATCGATCCGCTTGTCTCTTCTTTTTTCTGATAGTCTTGCTGTCATGTCGGCCCTCCAAGCTGATGCATTAAGTTTGCCCAAGCCCGCCGCAGTGGGGTGTGTATTTACGGCTGATTGA
Organism: Gammaproteobacteria bacterium; assembly: GCA_029862885.1. Taxonomy (GTDB): domain Bacteria; phylum Pseudomonadota; class Gammaproteobacteria; order Arenicellales; family JAOTWM01; genus JAOTWM01. The sequence goes on along the minus strand of JAOTWM010000470.1, from coordinate 3,006 downwards.
GGTTAACGGGTGTTGCTGGTGGAGGTAACGGGAATCAATCCAGTCCTCTTGCATGCTACGCAAGCGCTCTCCCTATTGAGCTATACCCCCAATTTGATTAAACGCGTAGTCTGGTAAACATACGCCTGACGCTCACGACTGCGAATGGGACAAGCATCCCCTTTGCGGTAGGGCAATCATCCTTTTTCGCAACCTTATCGACCTAACGCACACTTTATGGCCACGTTGGAGATACAAATGAAACGTCTTTTTGCTGTTTTACTCGCGCTAATCCTTGGCCTTTCCGCGCTCGGCTATGCCGATGAGAAGGAAAGCAAGTCTTCGACAAAGCCCGCTACCACACAATCTAAATCCGCCCTGATCGACATTAACCGCGCCAGTGCCGATGAACTAATGAGTCTGAGGGGCATTGGTGAAGCCCGAGCCAAAGCGATCATCAATGGACGGCCCTACGTCAGAAAGAATCAGCTAGTCGAGAGGAGGATCGTTCCGCAGTCGGTCTACGACGAGATCAAGGATCAGATCATCGCCAAGCAGAAGTAGCCGGCGCCGCTCTGGAAGTGGCGGCGGCTCTTCGGTTATTTTATAGTCTATAGGAGGATAAGATGAAAAGTTCCATTAAGTTTTTTCTGTTGGGGCTTATAGGTATTCTTCCTCTGCTCTTTGGGTGCGGAGGCGGAGGCGGTGAATCAGGGCCGGACACTACACCGCCGGTAGTGAGCATAGTGAGCCCCGCAAACGGCGCGACGAATGTCCCGACCACCTCGACGGTCTCCGTCACGTTCAATGAGGCCATGAATTCATCGACGATAAACGCCACGACCTTCACGGTGACAGCGGGCGGCACGCCAGTGGCAGGCGCAATTTCATCATCGGGGACTACCTACACGTTTACGCCGTCGGGAAGCCTCGCCACGGACACGCTGCATACGGTAACGGTCACCACGGGTGCAACAGACGTGGCCGGTAATGCTATGGCGGCCAACTTCACGTCATCGTTCACAACTGTGAGCGTACCGGTCACTGTGGACGTCTCGATCGGGGACAATTTCTTTACTCCCCAGTCTATTACTATCAAGGTAGGAGATACGGTCAGATGGACCAACAACGGAGCCGCTCTCCATACAACGACCAGCGGAACAAGCCCGACCGCTAACGGGATATGGGGATCAGCAATCCTGGCGAGTGGGGAGTCCTTCTCCTTTACGTTCACTCAGGCCGGTATATTCCCATATTTCTGTTCGGTACATCCCGGTATTATGACCGGAACCGTTACGGTCCAATGACCCTGCAAAAACTGTATTCCTGCGGTATGGCCGGTATCTCAGGCAATGCCGCAGGAGTGCCTCTTGCGAACGGACAGCAGTCAACTTTAGCCAGTTTCCCCCCTGATTCACCATCAGCAAAGGAAACCTTGTTGGCCTGTGCGCCGTTTTAAGAAGTGGCACATAAGGGTTCCGGATTTTACGGTACAGGTTCTGGGATTCGGGGTTGGGTTTCCCGGGATGTTGACAGGCCCGTCGGGTTCCGCAAAGGTTGCCGTGTGAGGCAGCCGGAAAGGAGCCTTTCCATGGGAATGAACGTGGTGGCGAAGGTTCGGCAGACAACACGGAGGAAGTACACGGAGGAAGAGAAGATCCGGATCGTCCTGGAAGGGTTGCGGGGCGAGAGTCTGATCTTAAGAGCTGGCCGATAGGAAATTCGAACACTATTTTTCACCAAATGGCACTCTAGCGAGGACTGCCTGACATCTGCGGGTTATCGAGCGCAAGAGTGCTTACGATGCCTTGACTCGACTTGCGACACTTATTGCTGTCTGGCTGATCGACGGTACGCTATCGGCGACATGCCGCTGAATCGCGTGAAGGCCCTGCTGAAGGCGCTGAGTTCCGAATACCCCATCTTGAGTGCGATATCCCCTAGGGGCAGGCTGGTTTCAATGAGCGCGCGTTCGGACAGGTCCTTGATGATCCCGTCGCGGAGTTCTCGAAATTCAAGCCCATCTTCCCGCAACCGTCTCCTGAAAGTGGTCAGGGAGATGTTGAGCATTTTCGCCACGATCCCAGCTTTTGCCTGGTTGTGCTCGAGTCCCGCCATTATCAGAAGGCGAACCTGGGCCCTGAACGGGTGCATTTTGCCGAGTTCATGAATCAGGTCATCAGCGTGGTGGCTGATGATTCGCAGGAGAACCGGATTTGACTCTGTGATGGGCGTGTCGAATAGGGCACTGTAAAATTCGAATCCAGTGGATTTGGCATTGAATATCAGCTTGTCACCAAAAATTTCATGCAGCTCATCAAGGTTGTCCGGAGCCCCGTTGGCGAAGAAAGTGCCGTGTGGCATCCAGGATGGGTGGACCCTGGTGCGGATGAACTTGACGAAGTAGGCAATCGTCCACTCGTGGGCGTGTCGGGGGTCGAGGTGGCGGGGCCCGACGATGGCGTGCTTGAACTCAGCCGTCTTGCCGGAACTTGAAAATGACAGTCTGGCCCCTTGATAGATAAGCGGGTAATAGCGCACAGCCACTTCGAGGAATTTACGGATGGTGGGGCATTGAGCAGCAGATAACCGTAGGTCCCGATCCTCATCAGCTCGAAATAGTCGGCCATGTGCAGGCCGAAATTGATGTCTTCAGCCATTGGTGCACACGCGTCCAGCAATTCGAGCATTTCATGAGGGCTCAGTGAAATAGGGGCGTGCAGGAGGTGGTCGAATGCGGCGGGCAGTGCCGAAACTGCTAAGTCGGTATGTCCATGGGAGGCTGTATCGACATCATTGGGCTGCGTTGTTCCGTTGATCATCGCTCGCAGAAACATGAGAGTTTCCACCACCTGCCAATGCTGTGAAAAAACTTGATTGGTCCGCACGTAACTCATTGATTTTGAGGAGGGCGATTCGAGGCACTTGCAGACTTCGACCCCAGTGACGCGGGGGATGCGGAGAGAATAACGGCTCAGAGAGAGTGGAATCGGGCCGACCGCGAAATCTCGAAGTCCGCAAGCCTCC
>JAOTWM010000056.1 GCA_029862885.1 Gammaproteobacteria bacterium | reverse complement strand
AATTGGATTGCACACCGGCTCGGTTTGAGGAAGTGAGCTGCCATCGGTATAGCGCACCAAGTTGACGTCGATTATATATGGGATATAGTGCAACATTGAATTGATACTAACTTCGATGATCGACCATCCCAAATACAGTGTGGCCATCGAGGTTCGCACTGCGTATATCGCTGCGCAATCCGACCCGGACAACGATCGCTACGTTTTCGCCTATACAATTACGATTACGAATAATGGCAGCGCTGCCGCGAAGCTCATCAGCCGACATTGGAAAATTACCGACGCCGAGAATAAAGTTCAGGAGGTCCGGGGTGAGGGAGTCGTCGGTGAACAGCCACACTTAGAATCCGGTATGAGTTTCGAATACACGAGCGGCACCGTACTCGAAACTCCGGTAGGCACGATGACCGGTAGCTATCAGATGATTGCCGATGACGGCACCACATTCGACGCAGAGATACCGTCGTTTACGTTGTCAATGCCGCGAACGCTACACTGACTCGACACTCGTTGAGACACACCTGGGAAAGCCGCGACGCATTTAATGACTTCAATTTATACACAAGTTCGCCTTGATCAAATTTCCAAGGTTCGGGAACGACCACTTACGAACAGGATCGCTTAGACGTCCAGGTTACTGACCGCAAAGGCGTTTTTCTCGATAAACTCGCGGCGTGGTTCGACCTGATCTCCCATCAACATGGTGAAGGTTTGATCAGCCGCAACGCCGTCTTCGATAGTTACCCGCAATAAGCGACGTTGTTCCATATCCATCGTGGTTTCCCATAACTGGTCGGGATTCATTTCACCCAAGCCCTTGTAGCGGGAAATACTCATCCCACGACGCGCTTCACTCAGCAACCAGTCCACCGCCTCGGTAAAGCTCCCCACCTCGGCGCTTCGTTCACCGCGGGTAATGCGCGCGCCAGACCCCACCAAGCGGCGCAATCGTTCGCCTAAGGTGCAAATCGACTGGTATTCGTTGGAATTTAGAAACTCGCGATTGATTCGGGTCTGGAAAAACGCCCCGAATTGATCGCGTTGTACATTGATTTCGCGGTCTCCATCATCCAACGTGTTGAGCGTGACGGTGTAGACGCTACGTCCCGCGGTATCGGCGAGGCGATCTTGTAGGTCAACGGCTACGGCCTGACTCGCCGCTTCCTCCTGAAGCATCGCTATCGACAAGGGTTCGAGTACCAATAGTTCCTCCATTACTCGCCGGTCGTAGCGTCGCGCCAAGCGGTCGATAGCAGCCTGAACCGTCAGAAACTCGGTAGCCAGATGCGACAACGCGTCGCCCTCCACCGGAGCGTCGGCGGCCTCGCCGCGAAGGCTCGCATCGGTAAGGGCCAACTCCAATAGGTATCGCTGCAGCTCGTCATCATCCTTGATGTAGATTTCCTTTTTCTTAAAGGTCACTCGATACAGCGGTGGTTGGGCGATATATATGTAGCCCCGATCTAATAATTCCGGCATCTGTCGGTAAAAAAACGTCAGCAATAACGTGCGAATATGCGAGCCGTCGACATCGGCGTCTGTCATAATAATGATTCGCTGATAACGTAACTTATTGATATTAAAGTCATTTGTTCCGATGCCCGTACCCAATGCGGTGATCAGTGTCGTGACCTCGTCGGACGACAACATTTTATCGAAGCGAGCCTTTTCAACATTCAATATCTTGCCTTTGAGCGGCAGGATGGCCTGGTAGCGACGGTCACGGGCCTGCTTGGCCGAGCCCCCTGCAGAATCGCCCTCTACGAGGTAGATTTCGCAAACCGCCGGGTCCCGCTCCTGACAATCGGCAAGCTTTCCAGGTAGACCACCGAGGTCGAGAGCGCCTTTACGACGAGTCATGTCCCGGGCTTTACGAGCCGCTTCCCGAGCGCGAGCGGACTCGACAATACGTTCTGCGATGACCCTCGCATCGGCCGGATTCTCGAGCAAATGGTTGGAGAGGTGTTCAGTAACCAGAAATTCGACCGCACTCTTGACTTCCGAAGAAACTAACTTATCTTTGGTTTGCGATGAGAACTTTGGGTCGGCAACTTTTACCGACAATACGGCAGTAAGGCCCTCGCGAGCGTCATCGCCACTAATGCTCACCTTGGCGCGCTTTGCCAGACCCATTCCCTCGATATGTTGGTTGAGCGTGCGTGTCATCGCGGTTCGCAGTCCGGCTAGGTGCGTGCCGCCATCCCGTTGCGGAATATTATTCGTATAACAGAATACATTCTCTTGGTACGAGTCATTCCATTGCATCGCAAGTTCGATTGAAACGCCGTCTTTTTCTGCGGTAATTTGAATAACGCTACGGTGCAATGGGTTCTTGTTGCGGTTGAGGTGCTCGACGAAAGCAGCGATACCGCCTTTGTACTCGAATGTGTCCTCCGTTCCGCCACGTTCGTCGCATAGCTTTATACAGATTCCGGAATTCAAGAACGACAGTTCTCGCAATCGCTTAGCGAGTAAATCATGATGTAACACAATATCGCTGAAAATCGTCGTGTTGGGTTTAAAACGGATTTCCGTACCGCTACGATCAGTCATACCAATTTCAGCCAGAGGCGCTTTCGGTACTCCGAGATAGTATTCCTGTTGGTATGCTGTACCGTCGCGGTGGATCATTAGACGTAGGTATTCCGAAAGTGCGTTGACGACCGAAACCCCGACGCCGTGGAGCCCACCCGACACTTTATAGGAGTTTTGGTCGAACTTTCCCCCGGCATGAAGCACCGTCATGATGACCTCGGCGGCCGATTTGCCCTCCTCTTCAATAATCCCGGTCGGTATACCCCGTCCGTCGTCCCTAACCGTGATCGATTCGTCGACATGAATTGTGACTTCTATATTTTCGCAGTATCCAGCCAATGCCTCATCGATTGCATTGTCAACGACTTCGAATACCATCTGGTGTAACCCTGTGCCGTCATCGGTGTCACCGATATACATACCCGGCCTTTTGCGAACAGCATCCAGGCCTTTGAGCACTTTAATACTGCTTGAATCGTAATTCTGTTCGTCAGACATGGGGTTACAAACTCCTGGGTCGCCTGTCAGTGTGAAGTATCGGGGCTAAGCTCGCTACGGAAACTCCCGACTGAAGCATGTTTCACGTGAAACATGTAATTCGCGATGAACCGGCGATGACGCCACCGACATCGTGTTTCACGTGGAACCAGTACCGCCCAATCATATCCGCATCGGCATTACCAGATACTGCGTTGCGGTGTCCCCCGGGACATTTAACGTGCAGCTACTATTTGCATCCTGTAGCCGTAACTGAATCTGCTCGCTGCCCAATGCCTTAACCGCGTCCAACAAATAGCTTACGTTGAATCCGATCTCAATCTTGTCGCCTTCATAATCGATCGGCATCTCATCGTTTGCTTCCTCCTGATCGGGGCTACTTGCGCTCACGCTCATTTTCTCAGGCTCAACCCCTATGCGAATTCCACGATACTTTTCATTAGTCAAAATGGCGGCTCGATTCAACATTTCGGCAAATGCCTGACGATCCAGCAGTAAAGTCTCGCGTAATACAGGCGCTATAACCGCCGCGTAGTCCGGAAACCGCCCGTCTATCAGCTTTGAGGTAAAAACCAAATTCCCGACAGTCGCTTGAAGATGATTCGGATTCAGTTCAATGCTCACCAGAGCATCCGATTCTTCGAGCAACCGGCTCATCTCCAAGACGGCCTTGCGCGGCAAGATCGCTTGATGATTATGTTCTTGCCCAACGATAGCTACTTCGCTCTTGGCCAAACGATGTCCGTCGGTGGCAACCACGCGCAATGTGTCGTCCTCGATTTCCAACAGCAAACCGTTTAGGTAATACCGGACATCCTGATGTGCCATTGCAAACGCCGTTCGCTCTAATAAACCCTTTAAATCCCGCTGTTTAAGCTCGAGTCGGCGATTCCAATGCTTCGTTTCCAGGCGCGGGAAATCCTCCGCTGGTAATGTTTGCAATGAAAATCGACTGCGTCCAGATCGAATCGCTAGTTTCCCCTTATCTGTGGCGAGCGTAACGTCTGCTTTCTCGGGTAAAGCTCGGCAAATATCGAGTAACTTGCGCGCAGTAACAGTGCACTCACCGTCTTTTCCTCTCACGTCCTCGATAGAGCTCGTGATTTCGATCTCCAAATCCGTACCGATTACTGTAAATCGACCCGATTCTAGGCGCAGATAGACATTGGCCAGGATCGGTAATGTTTGACGCCTTTCGACAACATTCGTGACGACATTCAACGGGCGAAGAAGTTCGTCTCTTGAGATATTGATTTGCATAGTATTAAATCTTTTGAATGATTATATCGATAATAACACAATTGATACTGTGGATAAACTAAATAAAATCATATATATCAATAATTTAGATAGAAACCGAGGCGGTGGATAAAGCCGGTATTGGCAGTGCCGAATTGTGGATCTATTCGAGTCGAAATCACCGATCAAAAGTTATCCACGAGTTACCCCTGTACGCACTGCCCAATCATCCGTTCAACAATTTTTGCAGGTTTAAGTAGTCCTCTTTTACTTTTGCGTCTTGACGCAATAACTCTTCAACCTTACGGCAGGCGTGCAGCACCGTTGTATGATCCCGTCCGCCGAAAGCATCACCGATTTCGGGAAGACTTAGGTTGGTCAGTTCCTTCGCGAGGGCCATACCAATCTGACGAGGTCGGGTAATCTGTCGGTTACGACGCTTCGAGTGCAAATCCGCGACCCGCATCTTGAAATATTCGGCAACGATTTTTTGAATATTATTAATCGTAACTTGGCGTTCCTGGAAGACCAGTAAATCTTTTAATGCATCCCGCGCCAATTCAAGGTCGATGGTATGTCCGATAAATCGCGCGCTAGCGACAATGCGATGTAGCGCACCCTCGAGCTCTCGAACGTTAGAGCGAATTTGTTTCGCGACGAAAAAAGCGACTTCGTCGGGTAGGGTAACACCTACGGAACGCGCCTTTTTATTAAGAATGGCGACCCGGGTTTCGAGTTCCGGCGGATCTATCGGCGCCGTCAAACCGCTACCGAAGCGGGATATTAAGCGTTCCTGTACGCCAGAAATTTCTTTTGGAAAGCGGTCGCTGGTGATAACAACCTGACGTTGGCCCTCGAGTAAGGTGTTGAAAGTATGGAAGAATTCTTCTTGGGAATGGCTTTTACCTGCAAAAAACTGGATATCGTCGATCAGCAACGCGTCCAGTGATCGATAGTGACGCTTGAATTCGTTAATGGCATTATGTTGCAGTGCCTTGACCATATCGGCAACGAACCGTTCGGAGTGTACGTAAGCAACTTCGGCATCCGGGTTCTGGGCGACGATGAGATTGCCGGCGGCTTGCATTAGATGGGTTTTGCCGAGGCCGACTCCACCGTAAATAAACAACGGATTATACGCTCGGCCCGGATTTTCACCCACCTGTCGAGCCGCAGCCCGCGCTAGCTGATTGGACTTGCCCTCGACGTGGGTTTGAAACGTGAACGAGGCATTCAGGCGGCTAGTGGCGTATTGTTGCGGATTGCGGGAACGGCCTGCAGTTGCGTCGAGTTTGTTTGCGTCGGCTCCAGCCTGGCTGCCAATAACGACCGAGACAAGCGGCGCGGGATCACTAAACTGGACCGTCAATTCGGTGATCCGATCAAGGAATTCCTGCCGCACCCAATCCATTACGAAACGATTCGGCGCGAGCAAGCGCAATTCCTGGCCGGCATCGACCGCATGCAGAGGGCGAATCCAGGTATTGAATTGCTGCGCCGACAACTCAGCTTCTAGGTGCTGTAAACAGTGTTGCCAAACGGCAGGCGTGCTCACAATCGTTGGGCTCGAGATCAAATGCATAAGAAAAACGGGGACGCAAGTCTACCGCGTCCGCCGAGTGCTATCTATAGCATTATTGTGACGCTCGCGACTTCAGTGCGCGGTTGACAAAACCGTAGCACCGGCTTACCTTTGCGGCCCCTTTTTCTGCGCCTCATTCGCACACGGGGGCACAGCGACCTCATGGAGGTGCGAAGGAATAGCAATGAAACGAACATTTCAACCAAGTGAATTAAAACGTAAGCGTACCCACGGGTTCCGTGCCCGTATGCGCACCCGCGGTGGGCGCGCCGTCATCAATGCTCGCCGAGCGAAGGGTCGTTCTCGCCTGAGCGCCTGAGGCATCTCCGCAATCGTTGGTCATCGCGGCGAGCCTTCCCAAACGCCGGCGTCTGACAACGGCTGCCGAATTCCGCCGGGTCATGCGGGCCGGGTCGCGTAAACGCAGCGCTTTCTTTACGATGGTGACGTTGCCAAATCGTGGGCCGGGGCCCCGCCTCGGTTTGGCAGTGTCTCGGCGAATATCGCGAAAGGCGGTCGTCAGAAACCGGGTTAAGCGGCAAATACGGGAGGTGTTCAGGCAGTGTCGTGGCCCATTGGGCGATGTGGATATCGTTGTGGTGGCGCACCCTGCGGCAGCGCAAACGGCGAATGCCGCGTTGCGACATAGACTATGGCAACTTTTTGAAAGCCTGTACCAGCAGTGCGAGAATTCTTAAAAGAGTGCTTGGTACGAATGAGATTTGGTGAATGAGTAAGGAATACACGCGCACGAGAAGCATTAAGTGCATAAAGTATAAGTAAATGAGCATTCGAGCACATTTTCAATGTTGATCATGGGCAAAAGATCGCTCTTACAAAGCGCTTTAATAGCTTTACTCAAAGGCTACCGATACTGGGTCAGTCCCTGGTTTGGCCCGAGCTGCCGGTTCTACCCGAGCTGCTCCGACTACGCAGCAAGCGCGATCGAGCAGCACGGTGTCATAGGCGGGCTATATTTGTCCGTGAAACGGCTTGCGAAATGCCACCCGTGGCATCCGGGCGGTGTGGACCCGGTTCCCGAAGCTAAGCAACCGTAAATGGAATTCCAGCGCATCATTCTGTTCACTGGATTGGGTTTGGTGTTGCTGATGTTATGGCAAAACTGGGAAGCCTATCAGCGAGAAAAGTCGGAACCTGCCACGGTAGCGACGCCAGCGGACCGAGGAGAATCTGCGATACCGTCTGCACCTGTCGCGCCGGCCACGACCAGTAGCGAGGGCAGCGGTGAGGTGCCACAAGCCCCTAGCGCGGTCACGACCGAGACACCGAGCCCCCAACCCGTAATGGCTGCGGGACTGGAATCGGCACAGAAAATCATTGTGGAAACCGACCTCATTCGTGTCGAAATCGATACTTTTGGCGGCGACCTACGCCGCGTTGACTTGTTGCAACACCCGGTCAGCGTCGATACACCGGATCAGCCCTTTGCATTACTGAAAGACGACGGCATCGATATATTTGTCGGCCAAAGCGGCCTGATCGGTGCCGCAGGCCAATTCCCCAACCACCAAACGGTGTATCGCGCGGATGCCGATCAATACCGGCTTGAAGGGGGCGACGACACACTAGAGGTTCCACTACATTGGTCATCGAGTGATGGTGTTAGCTATCGCAAAATCTTTGTCTTCGGGCGTGACAGTTATCAGATCCAAACTCGCTACGAAGTCGATAATCAATCTGGCTCTGTGTGGCAAGGCTTTCTGTACGCACAGTTTCTGCGCACCCAAGTCATCGAAGACAACGGCGGCTTATTTTTTATGCAGGCGCTGCCGAGCTACAAGGGCGGAGCGATTTATACACCAGAGGAACATTACGAAAAGATCGGGTTCGATGACATGTTTGAGCAAGCCCTCCAGCGTGTGGCGGATTCGGGCTGGGTGGCGATGCTGCAACATTATTTCGTTGGCGCTTGGGTCCCGGCGCCAGGTGGCTCGTACGAATTTTATTCCCGGGTTGATAAGAAATCCGGGGCGCCGCGATACAACATCGGTTACAAGACTCTGTTGCCGGAAAACATTGCGCCAGGTGCTACAGGCAGTTTGAGTGCATTGATGTACGCCGGGCCGAAGGAACAAGACCGGCTCGTGCAACCAGCCGAAAGCTTGGTGCTGACCGTCGATTATGGATGGTTGACGCCGGTATCGTCGCCGTTGTTCGCGGTGTTGCGGTTTATTCATGGCATAGTGGGCAATTGGGGGTGGTCCATTATCTTGCTGACGCTGCTGATCAAGCTGCTGTTTTATCCTCTGTCCGCCGCTAGCTACAAATCCATGGCGAAGATGAAACAACTCCAGCCGCGCCTGCAGACGCTGCGTGAACGATTTGGTGACGATAAGCAGAAGCTCAATCAGGCGATGATGGAGATGTACAAAAAGGACAAGATCAATCCACTGGGCGGGTGCTTACCCATCGTGATCCAAATACCCGTGTTCATTGCGCTATATTGGGTGCTCCTGGAAAGTGTGGAACTGCGCCAAGCCAATTTTGCGTTGTGGCTAAAGGATTTATCATTACCGGATCCATTTTACGTGCTGCCGATCCTGATGGGCGCATCGATGTTCGCTCAGCAATTACTGAATCCGGCGCCGCTGGATCCGGTGCAAAAAAACATAATGATGGCATTGCCGGTGGTATTTACCGTATTTTTCCTCTGGTTTCCGGCGGGATTGGTATTGTATTGGCTCGTCAACAACATCCTTTCTATCGCCCAACAGTGGCACATCACTCGAAACTTGCAGGCGAAAACCGCGAAATCCGGGTGATGCAGTGCGCACTGCGCCATTAACAAAGCGGTTCGATTGCAGTGGTTGACGCCATTGCGCGGCATCGAGGGCCTGATAATTAAATTGTAACTGGCTGTCCTAATTGTTGCAGAGATGACGTGCAATCCCACCAACGGCGTCGATACCATCGTAGCTGTTGCTACCCCGCCGGGCCGGGGCGGCATTGGTATCGTACGGATTTCCGGGCCGGCCAGTGTAGCGATGGCGCGAGCCATTCTGGGAAACAAACCTACGCCACGGCACGCCCACTACGGTTCATTCTGTGGTACGGATGGCGTGTCGATCGACAACGGCGTCGCGATCTTTTTCGCGGCGCCCGATTCCTATACCGGAGAGGACGTTCTCGAGCTACACGGTCACGGTAGCCCGGTCGTTCTGGATTTGCTGGTGTCGAGTATCGTCGCTCGAGGCGCGCGCCTCGCACGGCCTGGAGAGTTCACCGAGCGGGCGTTCCTGAACGACAAGATGGATCTGGTCCAGGCTGAGGCTGTCGCCGATTTGATCGACAGCGGTTCTGAACAGGCAGCGCGCGCCGCATTGCGCTCGCTTGAGGGGGGATTATCATCGCCGCTGCATGCGATGAGTGCCGAACTCACCGAGTTGCGGGTGTTGATGGAAGCCGCTATCGATTTTCCCGAGGAAGAACTGGACGTGCTTGGGCGTCACGATTTACGCGCGCGCACGGCCGAGTTGGGCGCGTCGCTAAAGGCATTACTCGTCAACGCGAGCCAAGGTCAGATATTGAGGGATGGGCTACGAGTGGTGTTAGCGGGCGCGCCGAACGCCGGCAAGTCGAGCCTGCTGAATGCGCTACTTCAAACGGATCGCGCTATCGTTAATGCCGCACCCGGAACCACGCGCGATCTACTTGAACAGACGATGCACATCGATGGAATGCCGGTGCAAGTGATCGATACGGCAGGCTTGCGCGATAGCGCCGATGCTGTTGAGGCCGAAGGTATACGCCGTGCCCAGAAAGCAATGGAGCAAGCGGACCGCGTGGTGTTGGTGGTCGACGATACCGCTTTGACCTCGCTCGAAACATTGCGGCAACAAATACCCGCGACAGTAATGACCGTCGTCGTGTATAACAAGATAGATATCAGCGGCCGCGCCCCTGGTGTTGGCGTCGACCACATAGCGTTGTCGGCGCTGACGTTGCAGGGCATGGACGATTTTCGCACACACCTTAAGCAATGCGCCGGCTATCTGGGCAGCGACGCATCGTTGTACAGCGCCCGACGGCGCCATATTGACGCGATTGAACGCGCCACCGCGCACATTGAGAGCGCGTTGGGCCAGCTCCGCGCCGTGGCCGCGGTGGAACTGGCTGCAGAGGAACTGCGACTAGCCCAACACGACCTGGGGCAAATCACCGGCGACGTCAGCAGCGACGACTTGTTGGGGCAGATTTTCTCGACGTTTTGTATTGGAAAATAGCGATGCATCGTAATCTCGCGATGGGTCGCTGGCATCGAATTTGAATTCTGTTAAAGTCCTGCACTGGCGCATAGCTCGATCCGGCACCGACCACAGCGCCGCCCACCAAAGCATATCAAGAGGACAGCACAAGCCATGAGCCTACTATCACCCGGGCGCATTCGCAGTCGCCACATTTTGCTACGCATGATTATCGTCGGCGTAATAGGTTTCGCAGTATTGATTTGGCAGCGCGACTTCTTTGCTCAAGTCTACATTTACAATCAACTCACCCGTGTCGGCTGGGCTATAAACGGAATGATCATTGTATTGTTTATCGCGGGCATGATGCGTTTGGTGTTATTATTTTTGCGTTACGGCCGCGAGGAGGAAGCGCTTAATCGTTTTGTTGTCAATTTACAGCGCGCCCTCGATCCGGCGCAGGGCGTTGCCACCGATACTATCATCGGCCATCGACATCGGACTTTGGTGGATTTGCACGCCAAACGTGCCGCCATCAATCATAGCGCCCTAGCAGCGACCCTGTTGGGTTCCGAGTCGAGCCAGCTTAGTTTCCCGAGGTTCGTCAATAATGTACTGATCCTGACTGGCGTGCTGGGTACCATCGTATCGTTGTCGATCGCGTTATTGGGAGCGACCGATATGATCAGCGGCGCGTCGGAGATCGGTGGGTTGGCTAAAGTAATACATGGTATGTCAACTGCTTTGTCGACGACTATGACGGCGATCGTGACTTATTTGGTGTTTGGGTACTTTTATCTAAAGGTGAACGATACGTTGACGTATCTGATGAGCCGAGTCGAGCACGTCTCCGCAACCGTGTTGGTGCCGCGATACCAAACCCAGGAAGAGGCAATCGTGCAAGATTACACGTACCTGATCCGCACCGCTGTTGCTGTTACCGAGCGCTTTGATGAGGCCCAACAAAAATTCACCACATTGGTCGAGAATCTCGAGAAGGCCCTCAATGCGTATCGCGATGAAATGCGGCACAGTAACGATAATGTTACGGAAATCCGCCGCTTGCTAAGAGCCGGCTTTCGCTTACCGGATGGAGGCGCCGATCAATGAGCCCGACGCAAGGGTTCGTTGATCTCAGGGCGCATAATCTGTCGCAGAGCAGCTACGACGACGACAGCGTATGGCCATCCTTTACCGATATTATGACAGTCGTGGTGATGATATTTTTGATGGCGCTGGTGGTGATCTTGCTGCGCAATGTCGAGCTCGTGCAGCAACTTCGTGCAACCATGGAAGCCGAGCGAGCGGTTGCCCAACAAAAGGAAACCTTGTCATCCCGCATCGGTAAGCTAGAACGATATATTTCTGAGTTGCGTCTGAGCCTGATGCAGACCGAAGAGGATAAACGCCAAGCCGCCGCAACAATCACCGCCCGCGAAGGAACCATCGCCTCGCTGCAGACTGATATCGGCGCCCTTGAAGCACTGCGCCAACAATTGCGGGCAGAAAACAGTCAGCTAGCCGAACAGCGCTCCCGACTTGAACAAGATTTGCAGTCTGAGCGCGATGTAACACAAACACTGCAAACACAACAGCGCGCCTTGAGCAGCGAATTGGATCTGGCGATAGAGCATAGCGAATCGCTCGCTACCGATAATATCGGACTGCGCGAGCAGATTATCGCACTGCGAAGCGAGGGCGAGACGTTACAGGACGAGAAGCGGATATTAGAGGACGAGAGAACCGCGTTGTTGGAGGAGACAGCGAAGCTCGTCAGTGAGACGGAGATATTGCAGGATATTCAGGAGCAACTTCAAGTCGACCGGTCCGCGCTACTAGAGCGCCTGGAGCTCAGCGAACAAGAGCTAAGCAAGATCGAGCAGTCTTACATTGCGCGCGGCGAGCAACTATCGACACTGGATTCGGAATTTTCGGAGTTAAAAACCAAATACGATCGCCTCATTCGCCCGGCGCGAAGCCAGGGGGGTCGCTATGTCGTGGAAGTTCGTTACCTGAAACGCGGCGGCGTATTCTTATTGGAGATGCGCGAACCCGGTAACGCTGAATTTCGCGCCGTGAGCCGCGCCGAACTCGATCGTCGCCTTGCGGTCTTGAAGCAACGCGATCCGGAAAAGCTCTATACCAAGATCGTGATCCCGGAGGATAGTGGCCTGTCCTACAACGAAGCCTGGAGTTTCACATTCGATATTCTGAGTCGTTACGATTACTACTATCGGTAATCGGGCTGTCCGGGAAGTCCGATAGTTGTGTCGAAGACTTGGCGCATCGGGCCCTTAAATCAGTTAGCGCGGATGTTCTTGCTTGGTTCGGAGTCGCGGGGCGCGCGACCCGAAGTCTGAGTCAAGCACCGCCGCTTCGGGTCGGGCGGAATTGTCGAATTTGGCGCCGCAGCACCGGCAGTGCTGCAAAACGATTTCGATAACGCACGTTGACGTACGTCGAGGTGATGCGCCGCACTTCGCCATCCAAATCCGGGCGCGCGCGGGCGACACGTCGTGCAAAGTCCCACGGCCCCTCGTAACTGGCGCGCTCGAGGCCAAGGGGCGCCAATTTTGCACAGAATCGGCGATACCCGGCCACTACGGGATCCCGATCTGGGCGCGGCCGCAGCATCACCACCGCCATTAACAAAAATAGCAGGACGACCACGAGCACCAAGGTTCCCGTAAGCACAACCCAAGCCGGGGTTCTTATGCCAAGCGTGCGTAGCCATTCGCGTTGCTGATCAACATCGTAATCCAATATCAATTGGTTCCAGGCATTGTTGAGGAAGTCAAAATAGAATCCTGTTTCACGGACGCCTCGTTGCCACCAATTCGACTGTGCCGCCGCCCGCGCAGCGTCGACGTCTAGCACGCCGAAGGCGTGACCGTTTTGCGCCATACGGCTAAGCACTGAAAATCCCAACTCGACACGCTCCGGTGCCACTGCGGCGGTCGGATCAACACGTTGCCAGCCGCGCCCAGGCAACCACACCTCGGCCCAGGCGTGCGCATCGAATTCGCGAATTACCATGTAGTTACCGGCCGGATTCCATTCGCCACCTTGATAGCCGACCACCAGGCGGCTGGGCACATCGGCCATACGCATCAGTGTGACGAACGACGTCGCGAAGTATTCACAATAGCCGCGGCGTGTTTCAAACAAAAATTCGTCGACCGGATTGTTGCCGATATCACCGGGGCTCAAAGTATAAAAAAATGGCTCTTCGCGAAAATAATTGAAGCCTAATTGCACCAATTCGGCCTGAGTTTTTGCGACTGCGCGCCAATCGTTGACGAGTTGCTGCATGCGTGGCGTTGGCGCTTTGGCCATATGGAGTCCCCAGAAGCGCTGGTCGCGACTCAGTGGGCCGGTACGGTAGTCCAGATGGGACTGCACCCGATAACGAAAACGATTGCGAATCTTACGGTTGGCCTCGACGATATAACCGGCACGCCGACGCGCCATCGCGGGCGTAACGGTGGGCAGTTCTAGCGCCACCAGCCAGCGTTGGTTATGGGGTTCCAACGTGACGCTGTAATTAATCTCGCGACCCCGCTCGCGGATGGTTTCAGGAACCGGGTCGTCGTCGAGGTCGCTGCGCCGCGTCCAGACGCGGCCGTCGGTATCTTCCAACACCAGCGCTCGCCAATAAAGATCTCGGTTAGCGGGTGGTTCGCCATCGAATTCGACCCGAAATGCGACGCGGTCGTTGGCGATCAATCCGTGCACCGATCCCATTTGCACGCGGTCGCTCAGGCCGATCACGCCGTAGGCATCAATTGGCACACCCCATAAACTGCCTTGAATGCGCGGGAACAACAAGTACAAGATGCACATCAGCGGTATCGATTTAACCAGTAGCCCGCCGGCCAAACGCAGACAGCGAGTCCACGGTGCACCAAGCGGTTGGTTCAGCTGCACGAGGCACAATGTGGTCAGTGCCACAACCAGAAACGCATAGCCACCGACCCATAGCGATTGTGAGTACAGAAACGCCGCGACCGTTAAGAAATACAGCAGGAAAACCGTGAGTAGATAATCTCGCAAGCGCCGCAATTCCAATGCTTTCAACCCCGTCAAACCGAATAACATCGCGACCCCTGGGTCGCGGCCCAACAACGATTGATAGTGTTTATAGACCATTACCATCATGGCAATCGCCAACAACATACGCACCAAGGAACCGGGAGATCGCCAGCCCAGATTGTCGATAAGGTAGCGCCATAGGATTAAGCAAGACGCGGCTAACACCATCCACAGGGGAACATGGGTGACATGCAGCGCGAGCACCGCAAGTGTACAGATCAGAACTAGATTGACTGCCTCGCGAGATGGCATATGGTCCGGCGGCGCCGGATGGCGAAGACCCGGCAGCCTCACTGACCCGACCATAGCGCGAGCGCTTTCAAACACCGATGTCGGTGGTGTTTGCCGTGGCCGGCTCCGATCACGGAGCCTGGTAGCCGCAGTCCATAACTCAATCCGTTCGATTCGGCGTCTACTACCCAGCGTGCCAGTTGGCTCAGGCGCGACTCCGGCTCGAGCTCAACCAATCGATCCCAGTCCAACCATACCGTGCCGCCGCCGCCACCGAATCGTTTCGTCAACAGTTCCTGACTACGTGCCGACGCTTTCCAGTGCACATGTCGTGGCGGATCGCTGGGGTGATACGCACGCAGGCCGACAAAATCGTCACCATCGGCGTGGGTTCCGTAGCTTTGGGGCGTGCACCCGGCGGCCGCAGGAGTTAATGTGTAGCGTCCGTGTGGCCGGGGGTACACAAGGCAACGCGCATTGAAGCGGAACGATTTTGACCAAGTGCAGAGCAGTCCGAGCGGAAACGCGCTCGACACAGCAATCGGGTCCATTTCTACATATCCGCGGCGTGTCGTGCGCTGTTGAAGTTCGACGCTGGCGCTGTCTTTGGCGCCAAGTTCGAGCCGCTCGGCGCGATCGCCACAATGAATCCAGACCCCGCTGCGTGGCCGTGGCCTGTCATTCTCGGTATGCAAGCTGAACTTGGCCGATTCACCGGCGAATACAGGCGCTTGCGCGTGGGCGGAAATTTCGATCCCAGCCACATTGCGATGCGTGTACAGCATCGAAGTAATTGCCATGGCTGCCAACAGGAAAGTAAATAGATACGCAATACTATTGTGGTAGTTCAGGGCCATGAGCAGCATCGCCACTAGTGCCACGCAGAAATATAGGCCGTATCGGGTTGGCAGCATATAAAGCTGCCGACGGCCTAGGGTAATCCGCTCAACAGTCGCAGGGCGAGTGGTGTTGCGGGCCATGATCTGCTCGGAGACTCGGTTAACTAGGCGGTGGTTCTGGTCGAATGGCCGGAGTAACACTTAAGAAACCCGTGCAAAAATCATAAACGATCAACTTCGGTCCAAAATAATCAATTTCTGCACCGCACTGGCGTACCCACAGGAATCTAAGGAATCGGGACCGAACGAATTAACCGATCCACTAAACCGAGGCCCGCGTCAGTAGCCGTGTCTTCGGTGTATTGTAGGCGGTGTCCAAATACCGCGGGGGCTACCGCTTGGACATCCTCCGGCAATACCGTGTCACGGTCTTCCAGAAGTGCCCATGCGCGGGCCGCGTGGCTAAGCGCGAGGCCGGCGCGTGGCGATAGACCGTGGACCAACCACGGCGCACTGCGGGTCGCGTGTAGAAGCGCTTGGATATAATCCAACAGCGCCGGGCTTAACCGGATCACCTCGGCTTTGCGCTGCACGCGACGTAACGTCGATTCCTCGAGCAAGGGTTCGACTGAGTTCAACAGAGTGCGCCGATCGACGCCTTCCAAGAGTTTACGCTCGGCATCGTGGTCCGGATAACCGATACCGATCCGCATCAAGAAACGGTCGAGCTGTGATTCTGGCAATGGAAACGTGCCGATCTGATGTTGTGGATTTTGGGTGCCGATTACGAAGAATAGCTCCGGCAATGGCAACGTTACTCCCTCGGCGCTAACCTGGCGCTCCTGCATGGCCTCGAGTAACGCGCTTTGGGCTTTTGGCGTCGCGCGATTGATTTCGTCGGCCAATAACAGAGACGAAAAGATAGGTCCACGATGAAAGCGGAACGTGTTGCGCTCGGTATCAAAGATAGAAACGCCGATAATGTCTGCCGGGAGCAGATCACTGGTAAATTGAATGCGCTTGAAATCCAAACCCAACACCGCCGCCAGAGTCTGCGCCAACGTGGTTTTGCCGACCCCCGGGATATCTTCGATGAGCAAGTGACCACGGGCGATCAAGCAACAGAGCGCGAGGCGTACGGAGCGGTCTTTACCGAGGATAATTTCATTAATTCGATCGATCGCGGTGCGGAGCACTTTGGCGGTGGGAACCGTTGCCATTTCGGCGGCGATTTCGTGTTGAGGTTTCGAGTTCATCAATGTTCGGAAACGCAAGGCGACAGTTGTATTGTTTCTAGTCTAGACGGGAATTGCGGCGACGTGTTCCATTACGGCCGGCGGCGCCTCCCGTGTTACCGGGTGTCGGGGCCGCGCCGCGCTCTTCGCGCCGAAGGTTTCCTTTGGCGTCGCGCCGTATTAATATCGCCGACCCGCGCTAGTACTCTGCAGCCGAAAATATCGACCTGACGGGGTACTAGAACAACCGAGTATAGACGATGATCACGGACGCGACCTCCGGTGTGGCGCCGAGACGAGCAACCGGCACGGCACACATAGATGATCTGGGTAGGATTCCATAATCGGCTTCGGCGCAGATATCGCTATGACGCAATTCCAAGATAGATTCGAAGTCATCGTCGTCGGTGGGGGTCACGCCGGCACCGAAGCGGCGCTCGCGGCCGCACGCATGGGCCGGCACACGTTGTTGCTAACCCACAATATCGAGACCATTGGCCAGATGTCCTGTAACCCGGCCATCGGTGGTATCGGTAAGGGTCATATCGTTAAGGAGATCGACGCGCTGGGCGGCACGATGGCCCAGGCGATCGATCGTGGCGGGATTCAATTTCGGATCCTAAACGCGCGGAAGGGACCCGCGGTGCGAGCGACCCGGGCGCAGGCGGACCGAGCCTTATATAGAACCGCGATTCGGTGGGCCGTAGAACAGCAACCGAATCTCAGCGTGTTTCAACAAGGCGTCGATGATTTACTGCTCGAGGGCGAACGCGTTGTAGGTGTCATGACCCACCTCGGGTTGCAATTTCTCGCCCCTACCGTGGTGCTGACTGTGGGCACATTCCTCGGCGGCAAAATGCACGTTGGCCAAAGCAACCGCGAGGGTGGCCGGGCCGGCGACCCGCCCGCCAACGCCCTTGCCCAACGATTGCGGGACTTGCCGTTTAGGGTCGAGCGACTGAAAACCGGAACGCCGCCGCGATTGGACGGTCGCAGCATCGACTACTCAAAAGTCGCAGTGCAGCCTGGTGATGCGCCGGTTCCGGTATTCTCGTTTATGGGCAGTGCGTGCGACCACCCAGCGCAGCTACCTTGTCATATCACCTATACCAATGAGCGCACGCACGACATCATTCGTGCTGCGTTGGATCGGTCGCCGTTGTACAGCGGCGCAATCGATGGCGTCGGTCCGCGTTATTGCCCATCGGTCGAGGATAAGGTTGTGCGTTTCGCCGATAAGACTGCACACCAGATATTTATCGAGCCGGAAGGACTCAACACCACCGAGGTTTACCCTAACGGTATATCGACCAGCCTACCGTTCGATGTGCAGTGGCAATTCGTGCGCTCGATCCGTGGTTTCGAAGCGGCCCAGCTGACGCGCCCAGGCTACGCAATCGAATATGACTTTTTTGACCCGCGCGATTTGCAGCCCTGGCTCGAAACCAAAAGTATTGGCGGTTTGTTTTTCGCCGGCCAGATCAATGGCACGACTGGCTATGAGGAGGCCGCGGGTCAGGGTCTGGTGGCGGGCGCTAATGCGGCC
>JAOTWM010000468.1 GCA_029862885.1 Gammaproteobacteria bacterium | reverse complement strand
TAGCTTGCGCATTGGTTCGCCGCAGATTCGCACATACGTCTTCCGCTCATTTTTCGACTATTTCTCATAGGCCGGAGACCGGTTTTCAAGTCCTTTTCGTACATGTACACCAGCATGCGTCTCCTTATCTCCCATCGAATGAACCAAAGTTCGCGCGGCAAGGCGCGCTGGCTCTAATCCTGCTCCAACTGCAGACCATCGGTGATTTTTTCGGAAGTTTCCTCTGGCGAAGCCACGAGTTTCTGATGCCGCACCATAACGGCCTGTTCGAGTGCTGAAAGATATCCACATTTTTACCCTGCGTTCGCACAGACTTCGCAGTGTTGGGAAAATTTCCGGTCGAGAAATGTTGGAGACCGCATTCGAGATCGTACGACATCAATACCGTTCCGAACGATATATATGAACCTTGCCTCAGAACAACGCCCCAATAGCGCCTTTGCGTGTTCCTCCAGCAGAAACGTCTTTACGCACTAGAAGCGTTTTCGCGCCAAGCTTCCGTCATGCTGAAGAAGGTACTTAGCAGGAGTTTTGAACCCGTAATTGGCACCTGCCGCGCTTTCGAAACACAGCCGGCGTAACTGCCGATAGAGCTTGTCCTTCGAAAGCTTGACTGATTCGCGATAATGATTCTTCTCGGGCTCTAGCTCGAACAACGAAACTATCGACGCAAAGCATGTAGTCAACGGATCTTCACTTGGCATACTGAAGATACTTCGATGAGTGCCGAGTGCACTGTAGAGCGCGATTGTGCCGGAGCGACCCGCGCCGATTAACAATGGCGGCCGCAAATAAACTTTCGTTGCGAGAAACCTTCCAGCATTGCGTCGCACTTCCCTATGTTCGATTTCCGATCACTCAGTCATCACGGCGGAGCGACCCTTCAAGCCGACAAGAGCCGCGTCATAGACGGCAAGATACCGCCGGACCATGGCCTCAATATTAAAGCGTGTTTCGACACACAGACGAGCGGCTTTTCCATGCATCGTCCGTAGTTCCGCATCTTCAACGTACTTCTGGATGGCAAACGCCATTTGCGCCGCATCACTTCGCGGGACCACCGATCCCGTCACACCATCTTTGACCAACTCGCGATTGCCACCGACATCGGTGGCAACAACGGGCAGGCCCGTAGCCATGGCCTCCAAAATCGTGTTCGACAATCCCTCTGCCAGCGACGGGAGAACAAATATGTCCATACTTCTCAAGAGTTCGGGAATGTCGTTGCGAGTTCCAGGTATCCAGGATTGTTCAGACAATCCCGCCCGGGCAAGCTCAAGAGTTAGCTGTTTGCGCAGCTGCCCCTCGCCTATCAATACCAGCCTGATTCGTTGACGAATCGTGGAGTCTTTCCCCGCTAAACGAATAAACGCTCGCGCGAGAGTTAGTTGGTCCTTTACAAGTTCCATACGACCAACAGTGCCTACAACCACTATTCCTGGTTCACGAAAACCGGTGGGTAATTCTGCCAACGAACCGTTCGGGTGGTAGACGCTCGTATCAACGCCATTGACAATTCTTGTCATCTTGGTCGGCAACACGCCAACATCCTTTGCCAGATAATCTTGAAGATCTCGGGAAACAACCACGTAGTGATGGATCAGCGGTCGCAAGGCTGAACGGAGCAGCTTGTATTTTCTTTGCGTATTATCCAAATCGTGTGTGTCCCGGCCATGTTCTCCATGGATTCGGATTGGCACACCCGCCATCCAGGCCGGGATCTGCATCTCCAAGGTCGCAAGATTACGAGTGTGAACTACAGCTGGACGGAGTCGACGAAGTAGCCGAAATAGGTTGACGTAGAGACCGAAATCCTGGCCTTCCTTTTTGCCAAGTGCGTGTATCGGGATGTCTTTCTGGATTCTCAGTCGGTAATCGGTAAAGCTTGTCAAGCAGATAATCGCGTGTCGGTAACGGCTGCATGGAATAAGATTAATAAGATTCACAACTCCATTCTCCAATCCGCCAACGGCGAGCCGATGAACGACGTGCGCTATCAAGGGGGGCTGCGCGATCTTGCGAAAGAGAGTCATCTGCTAGACCCCGAGTCCGCGGCATAACCTGCCTCCACGGCGACTCTATCTCCGGCTGGCTGCTACGCAATCAGTCGCTTGACGCATCCGCCCTGTGGATTTCGGGAAGTTAAGTTTACGAGTTATCTGGTTCCGTGGCGTCTGGCGCTACCGAAATGACTTGTTCTTTTGCATCTGCTAGCGTTGCTTCGATATTAGGAAGCATGTCATCAATAAATCTCTGCAGCACGGCGCGTGATTTCGCCAACTCGGCGCCGCGCCTTGTAAATATCACAATTCCAGCGCCGCTGTTATCGGCACCAAACAGCTTTACAAATGCTTCGCGGAGCTTTGCTTCGAACGGGTTCGAGAGATGTTGCCCTGCAATCCAATACCAGTGCCATGCGAGCAGCTTCTCTCCTCGCGACACGAGTTCTGACTCATAAACGCTGGATTTCTGACCCCGGATATGAGCCGGGACCTTTCGTAAATAGATTTGTGTCCACACCGGGTGCTTCTGTTCAACCATGACGTTCTGGGAATTAACCACCTCGGAGCCCTGACGCTGTGTAGCGTAAAAAGCAAGGTACACCCCTACTCGATCCGACTTAGTATGGTAGGCACCTTGAAACTCGGCAGTTGATCCGATGTACCTTGGCGACCAATCCGTAAATCTCTCATCGGTTACCCACGCGGGAGTATCTAACGGCGGCAAAAGATTGATTGAAGCAGGAAGTTTAGACGCATCTTCATGATGCGCCGCCCAGGCAGACGTGATCGCTAGAATCAGCAGACCCGCGATGAGCCCTGTAGCTAAAACCACTGGTCTTTCAGGAAGCGCGGTCGGGGAGATATCGATAACCAAAGAACCATCAAACCGGGGGCCCGATTCGCCTTTATCTTGGTCTCGTTCCCGCCAAAAGCTACCTAGCCAAAAAAGCCCAAGCATCAGGACTCCAAAAAACACCCAGCCGTAGAGAATGTGGTCTACCCCTACGGCGAGCCGCATGTCGCTTAAGTGCGCAACCATTATAATTAAGTAGGCGCGCAAGCCATTTCCAACGATCGGCACGGCAATGGCGGCCGCTACGAATAAAACACGGCGCCAAGGCGTTTGATAAGTCAAGTATGCGTAAAGGCAGCCCAGTGTGGTCGAGGCGATTAAATATCTCACGCCGCTGCAACCCTCGACAATCGACCAATTCCCTGAAGGCAGACTGAGCAGTAGGCCCTCCCAGTAGACCGGAACGCCGCTGAGCTTCAACGCCTGCACCGTGAATGCAGCCGTAAACTGCATCATAGGCTGAATCAGTCCTTCCCCTATCGGAACCGCAAAGAACAAAAACGCTAACGGGAAAGCGATAACCCTGATGCGGTTCCATCCGAATAATAGCCAAGTGATTGTTGGAATTGCGCCAATAATCGCCAGCTGTTTTGCGACGAGCACATCTGCGAGATCTGCGAGCATCCACGCTATACCAATAAAGGCCAAAAGAATGAGTGCACGAAAATCTGTGTTTGCCCGACTTTCAGCAAGCTGCGCGCGTTTTCTCCATATCAGCCACCCGCTTATCGGAAAAATAAAGAAACCGTGTGAAAACGTCTCTGAACGCCACCAAATTGCGAACATTGAGACGAAACTCGACCAGTACATCACTATGAAAACGGCTAGCCCAATAGCTAACGCTGGCGACCTGAGGCGGTCTACCACTGCACGGTCCCCGATAGACGATTGATGCAATCCCGGCCGAAACAAATCTGACCGACGCTCGTTCAAGAAATTTCTTTCCGGGGGATAGAATTTGGAGTTGGTCTGATGTCGGTTCGTCTGCGCACCCCAGATGTAATTGCCGTTGACGCCAGACCTTGACGCAGCAGCTGTTCAAAGTAAGACAGGTTTTTCGCCCACGAATATCTCTGCATCACCAGCTCGCGGCCCAAGCTTCCCAGCTTGCTTGAATCGCACGAGTTCAGCAACGCAACTGCTTGCTCAATCATACTGTGAGGAGAGTCTGTGACTAGAGGAAGAAATCTCGCATCATATTGGATTCCAACCATCGCATCAGAAGTTGCCAACACGGGCTTGGCCATTGCCATCGCCTCTAGCACTTTGTTCTGCACGCCGCGCGCAACTCTTAGGGGGGCGACCGCAGCACGTGCGTGCGCCAGAAACGGCCTGATATCCTTGACTGCTCCCGTCACCTTGA
>JAOTWM010000469.1 GCA_029862885.1 Gammaproteobacteria bacterium | reverse complement strand
ACGAGAGCGGGGCCGTACCGCGGCTTCCGGGTCTGATGGATAATCGCCAGATGCTGGTTCCATTTGTCAATCTAAGCATGATTGGCCGACGTTTTTCTGCTGACAGCTACCAGTACCACCTCCTCGGTGTAGCCATCGTTTCGCAGGACAACGCCGACTACGTACATGGCCAGATCACTACGCTCAAGACCGCCCTGTTGCATCCGATCATCCAGAAGCTGCCGCTGGATTTGCGCACCGCAACCGAAATCACCCGTGCGCTTCATTCGGGGCTCGGGCTTGTTAATCTGAATTTTCACGACACGCGTCGCGAGGAAAACTATGTGACGCTCGACGTCAGCGAGCCGAAACTGCGACCCCGACTGGTGATCCGCTACTCCCCCGACTCCAAAGAGCCATCCCGTGTAAAAACGGCGCTGCGCAAATTGAAGAGATTTCTCTGGAAGCTAGGCTGCATCGTACCTCCGGGGATGGCGCATGTACGGCCGATGGGGTCCAGCGTGCACTATGCTGGCGTATTGCCGATGAGCGCCGAGAAGAAACCGCTAACCACTGACTCACATGGCCGAAGTCACGATTTCGAGAACGTTTTCCTGGTAGACGGGTCGACCTTTCCATATCTCCCGGCCAAGAACCTTACATTTACGTTGATGGCTAATGCGACACGGATTGCTCGCGAGGCTTTCTAATGACGATATTTGCGCAATCAGCAGGTGTCGTGCCAGCGTTCTGATTCGCTATACGGAAATGTCAATAATCTTTGATCTACGCTTCGATGCACTCGATTCTAAACCGAATCTTGATTAGTCTCATACGTGGTTTTCTGGCACCGGACTTGCTTCAAAGGATCACCCGCTCTAGGAAAACAACAATGACATCAGAAACGAAGCGGCTAATCCAGTGAAACACGTACGTCAAGAAAGACCTCGCCAAACCTGTTATGTTGCGGCGTTCTGAGTTTTGAGCAACGCGACATTTCTTCATTCATAGACGTTTAAGTCTTGAGTCGTCGAAAAAATGCGCCGGTAAGCGAGCAATCTATAACCGGCATCGCCTGATGCGAGTTCCTCGCTAGTGAAAAAGAAGTGATAGAGACAGGGCTCATTACTATTGCCCGCAAATATCGGGGAGTGCGTGTTCTTGTTCTAGGCGCGACGGGGTTTATCGGAAGGTGGGTTGCTCGTGCCCTTGCGGATGCTGGCGCTGCTTTGGTTATTGCCATTCGAGATACTCAGCTTTGTCAGGAGGTCTTTGAAGGCGGCATTTCTGCCCAGATTCTGGAGATCGACTTGCTTGACCAGAATTCTGTCAAGCGATTGATAGAGGATATCGCCCCGATAGTCATTTTCAATCTAGCTGGATACGGTGTTGACCGATCGGAGCGCAATCAGCTGATTGCTTGGCAAATGAACGCGGCGCTGCCGCTGGAAATCGGTGCAAGCCTGGCTGCAACGCCAGCTGGATCCTGGACCGGGCAGAGGCTCGTGCATGTCGGGTCCGCTCTAGAGTATGGGAAAAGCGGTGGTGAGTTACGCGAGGACACAGAGCCAATGCCGACAACGTTGTACGGGCGGTCAAAACTTGCGGGTACGTGGGCGCTGCAGGATGTTTCCCAAAACTCCGGGTTACCAAGCGTGACGGCGCGGCTTTTTACGGTTTACGGTCCCGGAGAACATGAAGGCAGACTCCTACCTTCTCTAGTCGATGCGGTGAATAACAGAACGAGCATCGGTCTCACCGATGGTCTACAGAAAAGGGATTTTACCTATGTACTTGACGTTGTCGAAGGGCTACTACGGTTAGGCCTGGCTCACACGCCGCCCGGGGAAATCATAAATCTTGCTACAGGCCAGCTCAGGACCGTTCGACAATTCGCCGAGACGGCGGCTGAAGAGCTGCAGCTTCCGTCCACCCATCTCCAATTCGGCGCTCTGCCAATGCGGAAGGACGAAATGGAACACGGCTCGGTCTCTACGCTTCGTCTCCGTCACTACACGTCTTGGACACCGTCAATTGGTATAAGAGAGGGAATACGACACGCATTGCTTGCCAAATCTAGAGCGCACAAATTCAGTGAGTCACTATAAACGATCAACGTGTCGGGCGTGTAGGGGGGCGCGACTGGAGGCGTTCCTTAGCCTGGGCCAGCAACCACTAGCGAATAGTTTTCTCAGCACACCATCGGAGTTTGCAGGAGAAAAGCGCTATCCGTTGGACGTATATCGGTGCGAAAGTTGCTCGTTGATTCAGCTTTTAGACGTAATTACGCAAGACGAGCTGTTTCGAGATTATATATATGTAACCGGGACTTCTGAAACAATAGCTCGACACAACGAGCAGTATGCTAAAACCGTTACGTCGGAAATGCAGCTTGGACAGGGGAGTTTGGTTATAGAAGTGGCGAGTAATGACGGGAGTCTGCTGCAGTGTTTTGCGAAAA
Organism: Gammaproteobacteria bacterium; assembly: GCA_029862885.1. GTDB lineage: Bacteria > Pseudomonadota > Gammaproteobacteria > Arenicellales > JAOTWM01 > JAOTWM01. Next base: position 1,779 of record JAOTWM010000469.1, on the reverse strand, counting down.
GGGGTGTAAAGACCCTGGGTATTGAGCCGGCCCGAAACATTGCGAGAACCGCCAGAGAGCGTGGGATTCCAACAGTTGAGGAGTTCTTCAACTACGATCTGGCTCGAGAGATTCGCTCGGAGAAAGGTCCTGCGAGGGTCGTGATCGCGAACAATGTCCTTGCTCACGTCGATGAGCCAATTGATTTCTTGACGGGATGCGCGGAATTGATCGAAGAGAGCGGAAGGGTAATTACGGAAGTTCCGTATCTGGGAGACCTACTGGACGCGCTGGAGTATGACACGATATATCATGAACATTTGTGTTATTTCTCTGTAATGTCACTTATGGAGCTTTATGAACGAGCGGGATTGATGATTGTTCGGATACAGCGCGTTCCAGTACACGGAGGCTCGTTGCGGATTCTTGCCAGGCTGCGCACAAAAGAAATGTCGGGACACGCACCGGAAGTTGTCGAGCTGGCAGACGAGGAGCGGCGCAGAAATTATGACAAACCGGATCCGTACCGCGATTTCGCGGTTGCGGTTGCTCAGCATCGTGAAAAGCTTGTCGCACTCCTGGAGGAATTGGTTGGCCAAGGCAAAGCATTAAGTGGCTACGGTGCTCCTGCGAAAGGCAACACGCTTCTTAACTACTGTGGCATCGATCGAGAGCTTTTGAAGTATGTAGTAGACCGAAATCCATTAAAGATCGGCCGCTATACGCCCGGGACACACGTGCCAGTCAAGCCAGTTTCGGAGCTCGAAAACGATCCGCCTGATTATTTGCTCGTTTTAGCTTGGAACTTCGCGGATGAGATAATGCAACAGCAAATCGAGTATGCGAGGCGGGGCGGACGTTTCATTATTCCGGTACCAGAACCTAGGGTGATTTGAAAATGAAAGTTGCTCTTCTTGCCGGTGGACTCGGTAGCCGTTTATCTGAAGAAACATCGACGCGACCAAAACCTATGGTTGAAATCGGCGGCAAACCAATGCTTTGGCACATAATGAAGGGCTACGCATACCATGGGTATCGCGATTTTCTTGTAGCGGCTGGATATAAAGGGGAAATGATTAAAGAGTACTTTCACAACTTTTTTATTCATAACAACGACTACGTGGTCAATTTGCAGGATGGCTCGCGAGAGCTATTGAACTCCGGCGATATAGATTGGCGAGTCGGCGTAATCGAAACTGGGCTTAAGACGATGACTGGCGGCCGTCTTCTTCGTCTGCGTCAGTGGCTAGAAGGGGACAGCTTCATGGTGACTTACGGAGATGGGGTCAGTGATATCGATATGCGCGGCCTGGAAAAATTTCATCGATCTCATGGAAAAGTTGCGACGATTACTGCCGTTAGACCGCCATCGCGCTTTGGTGCACTTCACATCGAAGACAATGTGGTCGTGAAGTTCTCCGAGAAGCCCCAAACACACGAAGGCTGGATTAACGGAGGCTTCTTTGTGTTTGAGCCACAGGTTTTCGACTATTTGAAGGATGACGCCACAATATTGGAGCGAGACCCAATGGAGCGATTAGCGGCAGAGGGCCAGCTAATGGCTTACCAGCACGAGGGATTTTGGCAGCCAATGGATACTCTACGCGAGAAGATGCTTCTGGAGTCGATGTGGTCAACTGGCGAGGCTCCCTGGAAGATTTGGGAATGAAATTCTGGAGAGATAAGCAAGTATTCGTGACCGGCGCAAGCGGGCTTTTGGGCTCATGGCTTGTCCAGGAGCTAATCCGGCGCGGCGCTCGGGTGACGTGTCTAGTCCGGGATTGGGTACCGGATAGCCGC
>JAOTWM010000055.1 GCA_029862885.1 Gammaproteobacteria bacterium | reverse complement strand
AGTGAACCTCTGCATAAGTCTGGGCGAATCAAGTTGGGATTCAAAATGATCAAGATCAAGGCGTGGAACGTAAGTAATAGCCCAGCTATTGCTTGCGTTTCGCAAAGCTTCCGCTCCTGCTCACGCCCCTCACCTACATCCATGTAGGCGACACAGAGATTGATTATTTTGGACCCAAATTGATCGGCCATGACTTTTGCAGAGATTCCTTAAGCATTCGGAATGCTCGAGGTTCCTTAGAATTCCGTATTTGGCTCTTACATACGCCACCGAGGCCGGCAAGCCATAAGTAATTGTCGGCCGAGCCCGACGCATACACGGCCCGCTCTGCGCCATGATGTATACTGTTTCGCGCCGATGATCCGAACCCGCAGGCCGCCCACGTTGCTAATACCGAGAAGCCGAGCGCGGCCGAATTATTGAGGAAGAATTGCCAATGTCCGGTCAATCACCGAGAACCCAGTACCTGCACAATGTGATGACTGCATGGCGGCAGGATCTCCACGCCCATCCGGAGTTAGGCTTCGAAGAACACCGCACAGCCACCAAGGTCGCCGACTTGCTGACGGACTTCGGGCTCGACGTACACCGCGCGATCGGCGGTACCGGCGTGGTCGGCGTCTTGCAGCGCGGCACAACAAAGCGCTGCATCGGCCTCAGAGCCGACATGGATGCGTTGCCGATCACCGAAAGCAATGCGTTTGGACACTGTTCCCGGCACGACGGCGCGATGCACGCCTGCGGCCATGACGGACACACCACGATGTTGCTCGGTGCGGCACGATGCCTGGCTGAATCGGGAGAATTCGACGGTCGGATCGTGTTCGTTTTCCAACCTAACGAGGAGCACGGACTCGGCGCGTCGGCGATGATCGACGACGGATTATTCGAGCGGTTCGAAGTCGAGGAGATCTACGGCATTCACAATATGCCCGGCATGCCGACCGGAACCTTCGCCACGCGCAGCGGTTCAATCACCGCGAGCGAAAGCCTGTTTGAGATCGCGATTAAAGCTCGGGGTGGACACGCGGCGCTGCCGCACATGGGAGTCGATGCCATCGTCGTGGGTGCGAATATTGTGCAGTCTCTTCAAACCATCGTGTCGCGTAAGCTAAATCCGAGTTTTAACGGTGTGGTGTCCGTAACCGAATTCATTGCCGACGGCACGCGCAACGTACTCCCCGGCAATGCGACGCTGCGGGGCGACGCTAGGGCGTTGACGCCGGAAACGAACCGAGCCATCGAGGCTCGTATGCGGCAAATCGTCGACGGCGTGTGCATGGCACACGATGTCAGTGCGGATGTGAGTTACGAGACTATCTTCCCTGCGGTGATCAACGCGCCCGCCCCGGTGCAAGCGGCCGCAAGGGCGGCGTCGGCAGTCGCGGCCCGTGTGGATGCCGACTGCGAACCCCGCCTGTTCTCAGAGGATTTTGCACATCTGGCGGCGGCCCGGCCCGGGTGTTTCATACTCATGGGTAACGGTACCCACGGCGCGCATTCCCAGCCACTTCACTCCGCCGACTATGACTTCAACGACGCGACGCTGACCATTGGTTCATCGTTTTGGGTGCGTCTTGCCGAGCAACAACTTAGCGCCGAAGATTCTCCCCGTGATTGAGGATCCGTTTCAGCGTCGCACGGCCATTCTTCAGGAAACGCTCAAGCAGCAGAACATTGCCACTGCATTCATTACCGATGAAGACAGTGTCTACTATTACAGCGGGTTTTACGATTACTTGCATACGGACTTCGGCCGTCCGAGCATTTTCATAGTGCCGTGCGAGGGAGAATGCCGCCTAGTGACGGCCTCCATCGAACTCGAAATGGCGCAGCGCATGGTTTCGTGGGCACATATTGAGGCTTGGCAGGACGGGCTTGATGACGAATGGCGGGGTCCTTTGCGCGAGGCCCTTGGCGCCATGGGCGATAAATCAATCGGGATCGAATCGGATCTCATGCCGCCCATAGTACGTCGCTTCATGGACTCGCATTTAACGACGGCCGAACTGACGGATATTGCGCCTCTGATTGCGGAGATGCGCATGATCAAGAGCGAACACGAACTTCGCCTGGCGCGACATGCAGGACAAGTGGCAGACGCCATGATGGAAGCCGGTCGCAACGCCATTGGTGACGGGGTACCGGAGTACGAGGTCGCGCTCGCGACATCGGCAGCCGGCACCCGCAAGGCCGCCGAACTGTTGCAGGCGCATTACGACGACGCTCGCATGTCCCCAAATACGCATTTTTTGCAGATCATGGCCTCGGGACACGAAATCACCATGCCGCACCACCGCGCGACGTCGCGACGTATGAAACGCGGCGAGCCGGTATTTCTGTGTTTTTGCGGTATGACCAACTTCCACCGTTTCAAGCTCGGATTCGACCGCACATTTTGGATCGGCGAGGTCAACGAACCGAGGCAAGCAGAAATCTATCAAGTTGCCGTCGACAGTCAGGCTGCTGCACTCGCGTCAATACGGCCCGGCGTGACGGCCGAGGCAGTGCACACGGCCTATGCCGATGTCATCCAAAACGCAGGATACGAGTATCCATTTCGCTGCGGGCGGGCGACGGGATTCAGCTTTCTCGAAAAACCTCAACTCGTGTTCGGGGACTCGACGGTGTTGCAACCCGGCATGGTATTGGCCGTCGACGGCTCCGTGGGCGAGCCCGGTTATTTCCGCGCGCAGGTGGGTGACAGCATTATCGTCACCGAGGGCGGCTATGAACCGATCACGTCTCATCCAAAAGCGTTGAGCGAAGTAACGATAGGATGACTTGGTAATAGAAAAGATTGTACGTATCGGTTACGCACGGAAACGAAGGGGAGCGGTATGTTTAGACTTGGTGATAAGGTGGTATCCGCGCCGCGCAATGTCGAACTCGATCAAGGCAAGCATTGGCGCGCACGGCTCGGCTTCATCTTGATGTCCACGGACTTAGCCGCCGAATCCGATTCCTTTGCTATGGTGCCGGACGGCGTCGCCGTACATATCGCACGTCTCAAGACCGACGACTACACCACCAACGAAACCCTGGCTCGCCACCTCGACACCATGGCGGAGACTGCAGCACGCATCCAGCCCGACACCCAGCCCGACGTGATCAGCTACAGCTGTACCTCCGGGTCGATCGTAAATGGCGAAGCGGCAGTCATGCGCGAAATCAAGAAGGGCGCGCCCTATTCCACTCCCATGACGCTGGTGACGGGAGTCGTCGATGCACTTCGTGAACTCGGTGCCAAGAAACTCGTGGTGGGCACACCTTATTTGGATGAAATTAATACGGCTGAGGCCGAATTCCTCACCCAAAAAGGATTCGAGGTGCTGGATATTCAAGGCTTGAACCTGGAAACGGGAATTTCGTTTGGCCGGGTCACGCCGGATTACTGGAAGCGATTCGCGCTGGAGATCGACCACGCGGATGCCGACGTGATCTTTCTAAGCTGTGGGGGTATACGCGCGCTCGAAGTTGCGGAAGAAATTGAGAATATGACCGGAAAACCGGTAGTTACGAGCAACCAGGCACAGATGTGGAGTTGTCTTCGCCGCGCAGGAATCAAGGACGAGATTTCCGGATTCGGTCAAATCTTTTTGAGGCCGGGCGAATCGCTGTGGCCGAAAAAGTGATGCCATTATGCGCGGTCCATCGTTACGCTGTTGGGCAGCGACATCGATACGTGCGGTACCAACTGCCTCGAATAAACGCAAGCAAATAATCAAAGATTTCAGAGACTAGTTACGACGGCCCATTTAATTATCCAACTTCCAGTGTCGACGTCATAATCCAAACAGACTACACCACCATTCTGAAACTCAATCACCATGCGCTCCGGATCACCGATTGTTAGATAGGAGACCAACCGTTGCATGAATGGCAGGTGGCCGACGTACATTTTATTCGCAGTGGCGTCGAGTCTTTTGGCGAACATCGTCACGTCATCCAACGGACCCAGCCCTGAGCAATCCGTCAGGCCCTCCGCCGGTTTTAGAACAGCCGCGAAAATTTCGGCGGTTTGTCGGGCGCGATCCTTACCACTGTGTTGAATACCGGCTACCTGAACGCGCCCCTGCCGGAGCAGTGATGCGACATGTTTCACTTCCGCCGCGCCCTGCTCCGTCAATCCGCGCTTTGGGTCAACGTCCTTGGGCGCGCTTTTGCCGTGTTGGGAAAGGAAGATCGCCAAGGTTCAAGTCAAATACTTTTTGAAGAAATCACGCGTGCGTTGCCACGACAACGCCGCGTCTTCGGCGTCGTAGCGAGAGCTGGTTGGATTGGCGAACGCGTGGTCCGCCTCATACCAGTGCACGCTTAGGCTGTCTGCTTTTCCCGCCTTTGCGGCCTCGTTCTCAAACCCGTCTACCATCTCTTGATTAATCCAGCCGTCCTTTGTGGCGAAGTGGCCGAGCACCGGGCCCCTGAGATTCTTAAGTTTATCGGCACTAACTGCAACATTGCCGTAGTAGATCACAGTAGCGTCTACCGGTGCCGCAAGGGACGCATTGAGGGACCAGCCGCCACCGAAACACCAACCCACGGTTCCAATCTTGCCAGACGCCTGCTTATGACCACGTAGCCACTTATTCCATTCGATCAGCGTTGTCGTCGCCTGCTGGCCATCGACCGCCTGCATTAATGCCTTCGCACCTTCCGGGTCGGTCGCACTCTTCCCGTTATAAAGATCAACTGCCAATGCGATATAGCCCATATTGGCGAGTTCAGCGGCGACTGATTTTATCTGGTCGTTCAAGCCCCACCATTCGTGGATCAAAATGATCGCCGGCGCCGTGGCCGCCTCTGGCAACGCAACGGCGGCCGATACGGTTTCGCCAGTAGGCAGCGTAATCGATACCGTATCGAGTCGGTCGGCGGCAGCTCGAGACAATTCCGGAAACGCCAGGACACTGGCTAATGGCAGGCTCGCGAGTCCTTTTAGGAAAAGGCGGCGTTGTTCCGGGTCGATCACGATAGGGGGCAATTTCTGATGAGTTCCACAACCTAATAGGTCGCACATTACTGAGTCCTCCGGACGTTTTACTTATAGGGCCACTGATTTCATTGCGGTAAGACAGCAAATCACAACATAAGTGCGGCCGACTTTGGGCGCAGTCAACCGAATTCGACTACTCACCCGTCAAGCGTGGAAACCTCGCAAAGGTTCGGAAATTTTGTGGGTTAGAACGTAGAGGGACAATTCACCGAGGGTGCGAAATTTCGGATCTGGGCGGCGGTTTTGCCACGAGCTTGTGGGCGGTCAACAGTGCCAACCGGGTTATCTGTATTGTGGGATATGCTCTAGTCGGGTTTCCGACGAACGCACTGGTCCCAGAAGTCGTAAGCCACCATGGCGAGTACGGCCGCGGTAATGATAGCGAATGGCAGCCCCCCCCAGAATCCGGCGAATCCGGTGGATATGCTGTGCGCAAGTCCAATCGTCAGCACACAAAACATGACTAGGCCAACGAGGCCGGTAATTAAATTGACGAGTCTGGATACCATTGTAAGATTTCGTAACAAGCTAATTCTGACATGAATTTAAGAAGTTTAACAGCCACCGGGACGTCCTGAGCAGCCTGTCGTCTTCGTTAAAACCTGCGACAAACTGCACACCAATGGGCAGTCCATCTTCACCTGCCAAAAGTGGCATCGAGATGCAGGGCAGTCCGCATAGTGTCCATACAGTGCAGCAAATTGGGTCTCCGGTGGTGGACTCACTCAGTCTGGGTGCTTCTCCGTTTGCTGACGGGGTAATAATGGCGTCATAGTCATTGAAAAACTGGCCAAACCACTGGTTTGCACTTCCCATCATCGCGATGGCTTCCTGGTACTCGCTTTGTGTCCGATTGCCTGCTTCGAGTAATCCTGATTTGGCCGTCTCACTTAGCTGGTCCCAATGATTGGTCCTTTCCAGCGCCAGGTTTTGGTAAATTTCATAGTCGTAAATAATCTTATGACATTCAATAAGTTCACCGAAAAAACGGGGGGCGTCGATGCGTTCGACCTGGCTTCCCAGGGCTTCCCTCAGTTCATCGCATCCTTCCACGGTAGCTGGTGAGAACCGATCGGCATAGGGCAAATCAAGCCAAGCGAATATTGGCTCAATCGGAACGTCAGCCAGATAGCCATCCAGCATCCTCGGGCGAGGCGCCAGGTAACTCGTTTTGTCCGTGGCGTCATAGCCACCCAGTGCATCGGCAAGCAAGGCGACATCTCCCAAATCCTGGCCAAACAGGCCCACCTGATCCAGGCTCGAAGAGGTCTTAAATACACCGCGTCGGGAGATGATACCGCGACTGGGTTTGAATCCATATATGCCGCAGAAAGAAGCTGGCCGGATGGTGGAGCCTCCGGTCTGACTCCCGATCGCCAAAGGTACATGTCCCGCTGCTACGGCTGCGGCAGATCCGCTGGAAGATCCTCCCGGTGTGTGTAGAACAGAATGCGGGTTTTTCGTTTCTGCAGGATGCATCCATGCCAGCTCGGATGTTACCGTTTTGCCTGGAATTACAGCGCCGGCTTCGCGTAATTTTTCGACCACCGCACAGTCAGCGTCCGGCCGGCGACCGGCGTAAATCGGTGTACCTCTTTCCGTTGGGTAGTCTACGGTGTCAAAAATATCCTTGATGCCTACCGGAATGCCTTGTAGGGAACCGGTCGGCAGGCCTCTTTTTCGTGACTCATCGCAGGATGTCGCCTGGGAAATTGCTGTTTCCCGATTCAGATGTACCCAGGCGCCAATGTCGCCGTCGCTACTGTCAATACGCGCCAGGCAACCCGACACCAGTTTTTCCGATGTGGCCTTGCCTTCCAAGATAAGGGTTACGTATTGGCGAACTGTGAGCGCGCCCGGTGTTTCGCTCATGTATTGCGCAAATACCGCTCAAGGAATGTACGGTCCAAACAAGAAATCCGGAAACCACAATGCAATGCCCGGGAAAAGGTACATCAATACCATAGCGAAAATGACGATGGCGAGGTAGGGCAGAATGCCCTTGAAGATCTCCATCAGCTGGATTTGATTCTTGAGCACACCTTTAAGATAGTAGGCCGACATCGCCATTGGTGGTGTTAGGAAAGAAGTCTGCAGGTTCAACGCTACCAGCATGGCGAAAAAGTAAGGATTTACACCAAAGGTATCCAGCATCGGCAGGAATATGGGGACAAAAATGATTAGAATTTCTGACCATTCCAGCGGCCAACCGAGGATAAAGATAATGAGCTGCACCATGACTAAAAACTGCCAGGGTTCCAGGTTCATCGCCACCACCCAGTGTTCGATGACGTCATGACCACCCAGATAGGAAAATACTGACGCGAACGTCCAGGAGCCTACGAACAGCCAGCACACCATTGAAGTGGCTTTGGCACACAGAAAAACGGATTGCTTGACTTTAAGCCACGTTAAAGAGCGATACAGAACTGCGAGTACCAATCCACCCAGCGCACCCATTGCGGCCGCTTCAGCGGGAGTTGCGAGCCCGCCCAAGATGGACCCCAGTACCAGCATAATCAATACTGTGAGCGGAACAAATGAAGTCAGTAACTGGAAGTAGATCTGGCCGCGCGTATAGGGAACATCCTTTGGCGGTTTCGGGGCGATGGCAGGGTTAATCCATACCCGTACAATTACGTATACGATGTACATCCCCGCCAACATCAGACCCGGAAATACGGCTGCCGCATAGAGCCGGAGCGGAGACAGGTCTGCGATGGCCGCATATACGATCAGCATAATCGATGGCGGAATGAGGATACCGAGCGTGCCGCCTGCACAAATAACCCCCGAGCTGAAGTCGTTTCGATAATTGGCGTTGGCCATCGCTGGGAATGCCAGCAGGCCCATCAGGGTCACTACCGCACCGACAATACCGCTGGCAGTAGAAAATACGGTGCAGGTAATGAGTGCGGCGATTGCCATGGATCCAGGCATGTTACGGGCCGCAAGCTGCAGCGATGAAAATAACCGGGTCACGATATCTGCGCGTTCGACAACGTAGCCCATAAACAGGAACAGCGGGATGGCAACCAGGGTATCGTTTTCCATCACCGAGTAGGTGTTCTGGTTGAGTAAATAGAAGATCTGGTTGTTAAAGGCGTCCGTAATCTCGTGAATTGATCCTGCCTGATGATAAGCGTAGTAACCGAATCCAACGCCCATTGCGATCAATGTGAATGCAATTGGAAACCCAAGCAGAACCAGTACGATAAACAGGGTCAGCATCAGGATTGCGACTTCTGGATTCGTCATTCTCCGACCAACTCTTGGTAACAGGTAATTGTTAAGGAACCTCTGATTAATTCCGACATTCTGAAATAATAGGGTTGTGAGGCAAGGGCCTGATGACGAGTATCCAACGAATGCGCCAAGCGAGATTTGTCGAGGGCGGTTTCAAGAAGTTTCATAAGCCTACCCGTTTAGAGCTTCCGTAAGATTATGTTTACGGCTTTATTATTCGGTTTTAGGTTCTGCAAACTGGGCCATTAATTCTTCTTCGGTTCCGTGAACGTCTTCCAGTCGCTCCATCCATTGCCCCGATCGCATTGCGCGCCAGCACCGCATCAGTTCGGCAATGCCCTGGATGATCAACAATCCTCCAGCAAGGGGGATCAGGGTCTTGAAAAAGTAGATCTGGATTCGGGCCGGAGAGTTCCAGCTCACTTCCTTGTATCGCCAGGAATCGGAAGCTATTTCAGCACCAAACCAGAACAGGGCGAGCATCCCCGGGAAAAAGAACAGGATATACAGAACAAAATCCAAGGTAGCCTGAACTTTAACGGGGAACAAGCGGTATAGAAAATCGCCGCGCACGTGGGTATCCTGCGCAAGGGCATAGGGGCCCGCCATGAGGAATAGTGCACCATACATCTGCACCATCATGTCAAACGCCCACACCGTTGGTGCGTTCAAGACATATCGCACAAAGACTTCATAGGATACTGAAAATGTGAGGATAAGGATGCACCAACCGAAGGCGCGCCCAACCCAGATGCTCAGACTCTCTATGGTGTAAATAATCTTAGTCAAGTCATCGGCCCCAGATCATTAACCTCGCAATACAGTCGGGGGCCGATGATCGGCCCCCGCATGTATCAGAATGACCCGATTACAGACTATCCAAAATAGTGCTTATAGGCAAGTTTGTAGTCAGGTTGGTTTAGATTGAGATAGTTCATTACCGATTCCGCATATACTTTTTGCGACGCAACGACCTTCGCAAAGAAAGGATCTTCAGCAGACATACGTTCAACAACTGCGTCCCATGCTTTGAGCTGCTCTGCCATCACAGAGTCCGGGGTTCGATAGGCATTGACACCTTGCTGAGTCGTCAAGGTGACAAGATCGTCAGCATAGCGTTTCGTATTATGCCAGTAGAAGTTTGAGTTTTCGGCTTCTGAGGCATACTTCAGAATGGCCTGCAATTCGCCGGGCAGCGAATTATAGGTCTCCTTATTGAAGGTGACTTCGAAGAACTCCTGGGACTGGTGGAAACTTGCCAGGTGGTAATGCTTGGATACGTCCTGCATGCCGAAGTCGCGGTCCGATGTCGGGTTATTGAATTCTGCCGCGTCAATCAGGCCAGATTTCATTGCCGGCTGGATTTCACCACCGGGCAGCTGTACAACAGACATACCCATTTCAAGCATAACATCCGCCGCCAGACCCACGGTGCGGTACTTGAGACCGACCATCTGCTTGGCATCAGTGATATGTTCCTTGAACCAGCCTAGCGGCTGCGCCGGCATCGGGCTGTTGAAGAAACTGACTACGTTCAGGCCCAGATTTTCCATCAGTTCATTGAACAGATCCATACCGCCGCCGTAGTGAACCCAGCCCAGCACTTCCTGGCTTGACCATCCGAAGCAGGGGCCCGTGCCGAACAAGGAAGCAGTGGGTGACTTGGAATACCAGTACGCAGGCACATAGTGCGCCCCATCCAGTACGCCACGATGCACGGCATCCTGCATCTGGCTAGTTTTTACAACTGCGTTAACAGGGAGCAGTTCAATCTGCAGTGCGCCACCAGCCATATCATTGACGCGTTTGACATAGGATTGTGCATTTTCCAGGAAAATACCGCCGCCCCAGGCCGCCTGCATTTTTAAGGTGACTGGCGCCGCCTTGACGATCGCCGGGGCTGCCAGCGTTCCGACCGCGGTGGCGGTCGCGGCGAGCGCCGATCCCTTGAGGAATTTACGTCGGGAATTGTTTTCTTGCATGGTACTTCTCCTCAGTGGTTTGTGGTGTTGATTAGAACACGCGACAACCTACTGCAATATGGGCAAACAGGCAAGCGGTGCGAGCCTTCAAGCCGAGCCTTCTAGACGTTCTCAACTCGATATCTGACGACTCTTGAGGGTGTCAGGAAATCACCACAATTATTAGCGAAAGCGCGAAAGTTTTAACTTATTGAAATCATTGAACATACGTTCCACTAGAAACATCGTTGCCCCCATGCCTGTTAAGAAATAATCAGGAAACTATCGGGGACGTAGCACAGTTTCTCGAGTTACCGGCTTTTAAGTAGTGAACACTCCACCCGAGTCCCGCGATACGGGGCATGTCATTTTAGCCGTTTGCCTGGAATTAGCCTGCCGCCGACTGCCGTTGTGTAATCAGGACCTCGAGCATCTCGGAAACAAACTTCTGTTTGGCTGTTGGCATTAAACAGATTTGTTCGGTCTACGGTTGCATGAGGGCCGATCGCGCCGTTATCCGCACACCCACTTAATTCGGTCGTCGCGGGCCGACTCCGGCTACCCGCAGCGCTACCCAAAATTGCTGTTGTAATTTGTGTTTCACCGAATATCGATTCAGAGACTGATTTGATTGGTGGGCCGTGCAGGGCTCGAACCTGCGACCCGCTGATTAAGAGTCAGCTGCTCTGCCAACTGAGCTAACGGCCCCAATAAATGGGGTGAGCGATGGGGCTCGAACCCACGACCACCGGAATCACAATCCGGGGCTCTACCAACTGAGCTACGCTCACCATAAACCTACGTGTACAATATCGTCCCTGCCAACGCGACATTTGCTCTCACACGCTAATCACGCAGTACATCGAGTGGACGGACATGGCGCGCCCGACAGGACTCGAACCTGTAACCTACGGCTTAGCATACCACTTCGGCTTTCGCCGCCTCCAATCGCCGCCGCACTCTGCAACCGCGCATGCGAGTTCGTGGTCTGGACTATATCTTCGCCGTCTCAGGCGGAGCACGTATAGTCTCTACGGATCCCGAGCCAATCTCCTAGCTGTGAAACCCTACCCTTGGCGCCAAGCCAAGCCTTCGGGCTTCCTCCGCCGTGTATTCCCGACAACGGTCTGCCTGTGGCGGTCGGTTTCCTCGGTATCACCAACGCGTGCGCGCTAAGGTTTCACCGATACAGTGCCCTGCACTTCGCAGGTTCCGTTTCCCCGCGAAGGCTCCGTTGCGCAGTCCGGCTTATCACCGTGACCGCTCGAAGGCCGTTGCTCTATCCGGTTGAGCTACGGGCGCCATTATGTAGTTCTCGCCACCGCTTGCCGTGGGCGAACCCACGCGGGCGATCTCGTGCGGTGCCGAAAACGAATATTGGTCGGGGTAGAGGGATTTGAACCCCCGACACCCTGCTCCCAAAGCAGGTGCGCTACCAGGCTGCGCTATACCCCGATGCGTTGCCGGTATAATCGCCTGGCAAACTCTGGAAATATACGAAAGGCCGGTGGCACCGTCAACGGCGCGTAGTGTACACGACTTCAGCCCTTGAAATAGTGTGCCCAAGCCCTATCTACATGGTCTAAATAGCATTTAAACGCCGATTCTAATTAGAGACAAACCATGACCAAATCCGCCACCGCCGAGTCGTTTACGTTCGAGACCGAAGTGCAGCAATTGCTGCACCTGATGGTCCATTCGTTGTACACCCACAAAGAGGTGTTTCTGCGGGAGTTGATCTCGAACGCATCCGACGCCACGGATCGGCTGCGCTTTGCCGCGTTGACCGACAGCTCGCTCGCCGCCAACGGCGACGAGCTTGCGATCACGGTAGAGATCGATAAGGACAACAAAACGCTCACCGTTAGCGACCGCGGAATCGGCATGAGTCGCGACGAGGTCATCGACAACATCGGCACCATCGCACGTTCGGGCACCAAACACTTTGTCAGCGCGCTGAGCGGCGAACAGGCCAAAGACGCCAATCTAATAGGCCAATTTGGCGTCGGTTTTTACTCGGTCTTCATGGTGGCCGACCGCGTTACGCTGGATACCCGCAAAGCGGGCGAACCCGACGACGCCGGCGTGCGCTGGGCCTCGGCCGGGACCGGCGAGTATTCGCTCGAACCCATTACCCAAGCCCACAGTGGTACCTCGGTCACTCTGCACCTGCGCGACTCGGAATCCGAATTTCTCGAAAATTTTCGGGTTCGCCACATCATCAGCAAGTACTCCGATCATGTGTCCCTACCTATTCGAATGCCGCGCGAGGCAGAAGAAAGAACAGATTCCGAAAAAACCGAAGCCACCGGCGACGAAGCCGCGTGGGACGTCGTAAACAAAGGTTCGGCGTTGTGGTCACGGCCCAAGAATGAAATTTCCGACGAAGAATATCAGGATCTGTACTCATCGCTTAGTTATGACCCCGAGCCACCGCTCGCGACCTTGCATAATCGAGTCGAAGGCAAGCAGGAATATGTGTCCTTACTGTTTATTCCGTCCAAGGCGCCGTTCGATCTCTGGGATCGCGACCGCCAACACGGCGTCAAGCTTTACGTGCGGCGGATTTTTATCATGGACGACACCAAGCACCTCATGCCGGCTTATTTGCGTTTTGTGCGCGGCATCATCGATTCCGCGGACCTACCGTTGAACGTGTCCCGCGAGTTTCTGCAACACAATAAGGACATCGACCGAATCCGCGCCGCGTCGGTTAAAAAGATTCTGGCGGAAATCAAAAGAATGGCACAACAGGATAGCGAAAAATTTCAAACCTTCTGGACGGAATTCGGCAAGGCCTTCAAGGAAGGTATCGTCGAGGATGCCGATAATCGCCAATCGATTTCCGAGTTGCTGCGTTTCGCAACGACCCAGGAAGGCCCCGAGCAAACCGTCGCGTTGGACACCTACGTTAAGCGCATGCCGATGAAACAAAAAGCGATTTATTACATTACCGCGGAAAGCCACGCCGCTGCCGCGAGTTCGCCCCACCTCGAGGTATTCCGCAAGCACGACATCGAGGTGCTGTTGCTGAGCGACCCGATCGACGAATGGCTCGTGAGCCAACTGACGGAGTTTGCCGACAAGCCATTGAAATCTGTGGCCAAGGGCGCGCTGGATCTGGATGAACTCGGCAGCGATTCGAGCAGCGAGAAAAAACATAAGGACACCGCGGAAGAATTCGGCGACCTCGCTACCAAGCTCAAAGAAATTCTCGATGGCAAGGTTAAGGATGTTCGCATCAGCCGGCGACTGACCGATTCTCCGGCCTGTCTTGTGGCTGACGAGCATGACTTAGGTGGCAATCTCGAAAGAATTCTCCAGGCGGTTGGCCAGGACGCGCCCGGTGCGAAACCGATTCTTGAAATCAATCCCGATCATCCATTGATTCGGAAACTGTCTGCCGATCACGCCCAACTCAGCGATTGGGCACTTGTGTTATTCGATCAAGCGGCTCTCAGCGAAGGCGCCCGGTTATCCGAGCCCGCCGAATTCGTACGACGTATGAATACGCTGCTGGTCGCGGCTGGCACAGGCGAGCCGGCCGCGGAGTCCAGCTAAGCCGCGGTTGCGCCCAGCGACCCCGGATCGCGCGCATCACCAACCCAATCCACATCGCTCGGGTGGGCCGTGTCGATGGGATCGCCGTTACGATCGACACAGTTTCTGCCAAATACCACCGCCTCTTCGACCCGGCCGTGGGGCCCGATGCGGGTATGCTCGAACAATATGCTTTGCGCGACGAACGCCCCACCCTGCAAATGACAACCGTGGCCGATCCAGGTCGGGCCGACAATCGTGCAGCCGGCTTCCAATGATGACCCGGCACCGATGTATACCGGGCCTTCGATATGCACGTTATCCCAATCCACATCGACATTTAGCCCGCCCCAAACCCCGGGCCGAAGTTCCTGGCCCGGCATACTGATATCCCGCAGATGACCGCACATCAATTTCTGATTCGCGTCCCAGTAATCGCTGACCCGGCCGATATCGATCCAATGAAACGGCAACGTAATGGCATTGAACGACACGTCGCGTTTGAGCAGATCCGGGAATAGTTGGCCGCCGATATCGTAATTTTGGCCGGCTGGAATCAAGTCCAGCACTTCCGGCTCAAAAATATAAATGCCCGTATTTACCAGGTTGGAACGCGCCTCGGCAGCGGACGGTTTTTCCTGAAACGACGTGATCTGGCCGTCCGGTTCGCATACCACGACGCCGTAATTGCTCACCCGATCGGCCGGCACGGCGCACACGACGAGACTGGCTTTCGCTCCGGACTGCCAATGACGCCGCACCGCGGCGGTGAGATCGAGGTCGATCAGCGCGTCGCCGCAGACCACCAGAAAGGTATCGTTGAAAAATCCGCTGAACTCCTGAATGCGTTTTAATCCTCCCGCAGACCCCACCGGCACCGCGGTGATCACACCGTTGTCGATATAACCTTCGAATGAATAGCCGATATCGACGCCCCAGCGGCGGCCGTCACCGAAATAGCGTTCGATACGATCCGGCAGGTGGCTCACGTTAACCATGATTTCGTCGAAACCATGCCGCGCGAGCTCTTCGACGAGGTACTCCATGACCGGTTTACCGAGGATCGGAATCATCGGCTTCGGCAATTCATGGGTCAGCGGGCGCATCCGGGTGCCCTTCCCCGCTGCAAGTATCATGGCCTTCATCGGTCGACTCCTTGGGATCGTCGTGACGGGTATTTTAGCCTGGATCGTTTATTAAGTCCGGCCTACACAACTCGTGCCGAAGCCAGATAGGCCCGATTATAGCCCGGCGAAAACCGGCGCTATATAATTCACGACAACACCAACGATCGCCGGCTTGCGGCGGTGCCTCCAGCCGGCCTACGCGACTTCGGCGCTGGCGCCGGCTTGTTTGCTAAATGCGAATTGGCCGCCCGCGATATCGACTACGATCACGTCGCCCGGGCCAAAATTTCCCGCAAGAATTTCTTGAGCCAAGCCGTTTTCGATCGAGGCCTGAATTGCGCGCCGCAACGGTCGTGCACCGTAGACCGGATCGAAGCCGACGTCGGTCAAGCGTTCCAATGCTGCGTCGCTTAAGACGAGGCCCATATCACGGCCCGCCAATCGGTCGCGCAAATATTGAACCTGTATCTTCGCGATTCGATGCAGCTGTGCTTTGTCGAGCGGATGGAACACTACCAAATCATCGACGCGATTAATAAATTCCGGTCGAAAATGGCTCGTGACGATATTCATGACGGCGGCTTTCATTGCATCGTAATTCGATTCGCCAGCGAGATCCTGTATATCGCTGGAACCCAGATTCGATGTCATGATAATCACGGTATTACGAAAATCCACGGTTCGCCCCTGGCCGTCCGTTAGGCGTCCGTCGTCGAGCACCTGTAAAAGCACGTTAAATACTTCGTGATGGGCCTTTTCCACTTCGTCCATGAGGATCACCGAATAGGGCTTACGGCGCACCGCTTCGGTCAAGTGACCACCCTCTTCATAGCCGACGTATCCCGGCGGCGCACCGATCAAACGCGCTACCGAGTGCTTCTCCATATATTCCGACATATCGACACGAACCATCGCCTCTTCGGCATCGAACAAAAACTCCGCGAGCGCTTTCGACAGCTCGGTTTTGCCGACGCCGGTCGGGCCCAAAAACATAAATGAACCGTACGGCCGGTCGGGATCGGACAACCCCGCTCGCGAACGGCGAATCGCATTGGCCACGGCTTTTATCGCCTCGTCCTGACCCACAACCCGGGCATGCAACTCGTCCTCCATACGCAATAGTTTCTCCTTTTCGCCCTCGAGCATCCTGGCAACCGGGATACCGGTCCATTTCGACACGACTTCTGCGATCTCCTCGTCGGTCACCTTGTTGCGCAGCAACTGCATGTCGCGCTCGTCGGATTCGGTCGCCGTCTCCAACTGCTTTTCAAGCTGGGGGATACGCCCATACTGCAATTCGGACATACGACCCAAATCACCGGCGCGTCGCGCGGCCTCCATTTCCACCCGGGTCCGATCGAGTTCTTCCTTTAGATGTTGCGAGCCCTGCACGGCGGCCTTTTCCGCGTTCCATATCTCTTCCATCTCCGCATATTCACGTTCCAACTCGACGATGTCGCGTTCCAGATTGCTGAGCCGGGTTCTTGATGCGCTGTCGGTCTCTTTCCGCAGCGCCTCGCGTTCGATCTTTAGTTGAATGATGCGCCGGTCTAAGCGATCCATGGCCTCCGGTTTGGAGTCGATCTCCATGCGAATTCGGCTCGCGGCCTCATCCACCAAATCAATCGCCTTGTCCGGTAACTGTCGATCGCTGATGTAGCGGTGCGACAACGTAGCAGCCGCGACAATCGCAGGATCGGTGATGTCCACACCATGATGCACCTCATATTTTTCTTTCAATCCGCGCAGAATCGCAATCGTGTCTTCCACATTGGGCTCGTCCACGAGAACCTTTTGGAAGCGTCGCTCCAATGCGGCGTCTTTCTCTACGTATTTACGGTACTCGTCGAGCGTGGTGGCGCCAACACAATGCAATTCACCGCGCGCCAAGGCAGGCTTCAACATATTTCCGGCGTCCATTGCACCCTCGGCTTTGCCGGCACCCACCATCGTATGCAGTTCATCGATAAACAAGATGATCTGCCCTTCCTGTTTGGCCAGATCATTCAGCACGGCTTTCAAACGCTCCTCAAACTCACCCCGAAACTTCGCCCCGGCAATTAATGCGCCCATATCGAGGGCCAACACGCGCTTGCGCTTGACTCCATCGGGCACTTCCCCATTGATGATGCGCTGTGCCAATCCCTCGACGATAGCGGTCTTGCCAACCCCAGGCTCGCCAATCAACACCGGATTATTTTTGGTGCGACGTTGTAGTACCTGGATCGTGCGCCGAATCTCGTCATCACGGCCGATGACCGGGTCGAGCTTGCCTTGCTCCGCACGCTCGGTCAGATCGATGGTGTACTTATCCAACGCCTGGCGCTGCTCTTCGGCGTTCGGATCGTCGATACTTTGCCCGCCGCGCATCTGCGCGATCGCGCTTTCGATACCGGCTTTCGACGCACCCGCGCGACGCAGGATATCCGCCAAGGAACCTCGGCCGTCGAGTGCGGCCAATAAAAACAACTCACTGGAAATAAACTGATCCTGGCGTTGCTGGGCGAGCTTATCGGCAATATTAAGCAGCTTGCCGAGATCATTGGAAAGATGCACGTCGCCATCGTAATTTTCGACTCGAGGCAGACGCTCCAGCGCCTCGCCCAATTGCGAGCGCAATTGATTTACGTTCACGTCGCTGCGAGTTAATAACGGCCGAATCGTTCCGCCTTCCTGGTCAAGCATCGCCAACATCAAATGCAGCGGTTCGATAAACTGGTGGTCGCGACCCACGGCCATACTTTGCGCGTCACTTAGCGCCAGTTGTAACTTTGTAGTCAGCTTGTCCATCCGCATGGCGAGTGTCTCCAGTATTCATGTTCGCGTTGCCGTCCGGACACACGCGAGAGCCAGATGATCGTTATGCAACGTTTAGTGATTCGATGATCGAAGCACGATTAGACCCTCCGATGGAATCGATACCACTACCGCTATTGCTATTAGTGGGGGCTGAGGTCCGCGATTCAAGCCAATTCCATACCAGAATCCGCGTCTTGGCAACGCACCGCGCCACATCCTGCACGGGCCGATGCGGACCGGCGCCGAGCCCGATCAGGTTTTTGCGAAAAACGACTCGATTTGACTCAAACACTCGCCGATCTGCTCACGACGACATTGCAACAACGTGCCGGCGTGCACTTTCGCGCGGCTAGCCCGGATAATTCATCAAGGGTCCGAAGTTGAGGGTCAATTTGGCAATACAGGTTGGACGCTCGATTGAAGATCCATAGCCGTAGCTATGGATTGAGATGAATCGTTCAAGATGTGAAGCCA
>JAOTWM010000466.1 GCA_029862885.1 Gammaproteobacteria bacterium | reverse complement strand
AAATTGGAAAGGTGCACTGAACCGTTTTATGATTGAGTTCCCGGATCGTATGCCGGAAACTCTATAACCGGGCAGTTACACAGAATTATTTACAGGGTCTTACAATGATCACCGCCCAAAATGCCAAGACCGCCGGAATAAACATGAAGGCTTTCGCGTACCCCTCATAGATTATATCTTGTCGCCGATCGAACTCCGCTTATTCGTAAATCGAAAAATCAACTAGCTGACACCACCTATCCTGGTTATCCTAGTGGAGCTAGCCGTCTCGATTAATGACCGTGTGATGTGTCTTTGGATCACGCTCTAAAGTATGCTTCGTTGGCCACCAATGCTGCTCCTAGTAATCCAAGATGCGCATTAGTTACTAGATACAGGGGGATGCGATCTAAAAGCGGTCGCATTGGCTCTTTGTCTAAAAATGCTTGCACCAAGATTGCCTTCGTATTTTCGTTCAAGATTTTTGCTGCGATGCCACCCGCAATATATAATCCACTGTGTGGTACACAATTCAATGCTAAATTGCCAAGTTGGGAACCGTACAACGCCGCAAACAATTGTATAGCCTCATTGGCGATTGCATCGCTCGAAGCATGGTTGCAAATTGTGGCGGCTTCATCGCCGTTCTCCATATCTCGCGTCATACTTGGTGATGGTGTCGAGTTGCCTCGGCGTAACAAGAAGCGATAGATATTCACGAGCCCGTGGCCCGACAATACGTCCTCGATAGTTACTCGTTGGCGGTGAGTCAGTAAATCGGCAACAAATTCTAGTTGTTGCGAATTAGTGGGCGCGAAGTCCGCATGACCTCCTTCGCTGGCGATTATCTCGTAGCGGCTATCGCACCAAATCATGAGCGCTTGTCCCCAGCCTGTACCGGCGCCTGTCACTGCGCGCACGTTATTCTCGATAGGGTCACCGCCTTGCAGTGTTTCTATGTCCGCGCTACCGAGTGCTCTTATGCCTTGTCCGGCCGCTACAAAGTCATTAACGATTTCCACAGGAATACCATTGATTTCGTCCGAAATTATGTTCGTGTCTAAAACCCATTCGAGGTTAGTTACCACGCAGCGCTGTTGTAGTACCGGTCCGGCGGCCGCTATACCGGCCACTATGGGGATAGGGCATTGTTGGCTTTGGGCGTGACTCAGGAAATCACGCAACAGCTCGATGAAACTACCCCAATTCTGACTCTGGTAGTGACGTATTAATAGCGGTCGAATAGCAATGTCGTGGACGCTTGCTAGCATTAGCCGGGTGGTTGTTCCACCAATGTCCGCGGCAACTACGACCCTGCTTGATTCGGAATCGGGTATAGTCCTGTACCTAGTATTCACTACGTTCCTTCTGAATGAGTGGGATCAAGGAGTGAATACGTTAATCCGCTTGCCACTCTTCGGGATCGTGCTTATCCTGGTCAGCCTTGTGAGCATTTCTCACACGGCATTTGTAATGTTCCATTAATCCAGCGCAATTTTGCAAGACGCGATCAGATTTTCGGCCGTCGTATCGAACACTTGCGCCTTCATCCATGATTGCATATGCGAGGTAATCCCGACAGGTCCCTATTATCCTGCGTGGGGTCAACAACCTATGGTATTTGGGAGCAGCGTCAGTCTTCGCCGCAATAGATTCGGAGATTTTGGTGCCGAACAGGATACTCGCTAGAAACGTTTTGAAAAATTCTGGCCCGGAGCGGGCACACAAACTGATGCCCACTTGTTCTGAATACAAACGGTTGCGTTTAAGTTGCCGCGGGTTGGCGCGCTCGCTCACGTTCAATACACACTGTATTCACTATCATGGTCGAGCTTTATTCGACAGTACGGGTTGATGTACGTCAAGGTATTCATTGGAACCGGTGAGTTCGACAATTTACGATACAACCTGGCATCACGGTTCCGCACAACGTCTCCGGGTTCGATCCAGGGGCCGACAGACAACCCTCCCCCCCCTCTGCTAACCTACCCCCAAACCACTACAATGCAAGGATGCGAACATGGCCCAGGCCGGCAAGGATGTCAGTCCGGCCGGTGGCGCTGTTCGCTATGAATGCCACCGCCCGGAGACCACTGTTCTGTATCGGCTCGTTGATGAGCACTACCCTGCCTTCGCTGACCGGTTGTTTCTCGCTGGCGTCTATGTGACGGAAACCCCAGGGGGCGGCGTCGATCCATACGGTGAATCCTCGAAACATATGCCACTGCGAATACCAAAGCGCCGCCTGGCACTACATAAACCAGGAGATCTTGCGCCAACATAATTTTCTAATCCATACAATACCCCGAATGGCCCTTTCCGATCGCGTTTCCTTCAATAGATAGAGAGGTTAAACTTCTTATCCGTCGGCCTCGCGCCGGCATTGACCGGCTATTGCGAATAGGAATACGCCGTGCAAAACCGGGTAATCAGCCGGTATGAACTCGACAACAGTAATGAGCGTCACATGTTCGTCGGAGAAAAAAATGTCGATGTGCTGAAAATTGAAACCTCCCTGAAAATCGTGCTGCTTCAGCGCAATGGCGGGCTGGCGGGCAAATTACTCTGACGGTATCCCGCATGGCTTATTACCTGCCAGACCAGTCAGCACCGGGGCTACGCCACGCGGTGATGGTTTGCCTGGCGCTATTGTCGTTGGGCGGCAGCCCGCTGCTCGCCGCCGACTCGTCGCCATTGACTGGTGCGGCGCTGGTCGACGCGCTGCGTGAAGGCGGTTATAGCCTGTACTTCCGGCACGAGGCCACTGACTGGTCGCAGTCCGACCGGGTCGCCAAGGCGGAGGACTGGCTGAGCTGCGACGGCAGCCGCATTCGCCAGTTGTCCGCTGCCGGGCGCGAACGCGCTGCGGCCACCGGCGAGGCGATTCGTTCACTCGGCATTCCCGTTGGTAAAATACTGGCCAGCCCTTATTGCCGCACCCTGGATACGGCAAGGTTGATGAACCTCGGACCCGTGCAGGCAAGCACGGCGGTAGTCAACCTGCGCGTAGCCGAGTATTTCGGTGGACGATCGGCAGTCGTCGCCAGCGCGCAGGCGCTGCTGGCGACACCGCGTTGATTAAAGCCTGCAGTCAATCGGTCTCAATCGAGCCTGTACTTTACGATTCGATCATTGCCCGAGTCCGACAGCCACAAAATGTTGCCGCGCACTTCGACGCCCTCCGGGGTCACGAATTGATTTGCTCCCTTGCCAGGCTTTCCGCTACCCAGTACCAGCAGCATTTTACCGTCGGGGGCGATGAACTTGATCACGTGGTTATTCTTGTCGCCGGCAACCAGGGTTCCGTCGTCGAGCAAATCCAGATACCGAACCCCGTTAAAGTTGTATTGCCTGCGACCCAGTTCGGCCTTTATTCGAAGTTGTGGAGACAGCAACAATAGCCGGTGATTACCGGAATCCGACAACCAGATATCGCCGTCGGCGGTTTCCTCGAGGTCATGCGGGGACGATAGTCCGGTCAGTTCCGCGACGACGCGACCGTCCTGGTAGGCCACCACGTTACCCGACCAGGCGCCGGCCACATAGACCCGACCATTGCTATGCAACAGCACCCCTTCCGGACCGCGGATGCGCTCGTTGAGTTCGCCAACCAGCCGGGCCTTGCTGTCATCAATATCGTATATGGTAACGCGGTTATTGTGCGTGTCGGCGACGTAGGCCCGACCCACGGCATCAAAATCGATATCGTGGGTTCCGGACTGATGGTCTGATCCGAATGACGCGATCATTGCCAGTGAGTCGGGATCCAGAATCGCGACGCGGTTGTTGCCGACATCGGCCACAAATAAATACCGGCCATTCGGCGACAGTTTTAAGTCATGCGGGTTGTCCAGCGGAGTGCTGCTGGAGAGCATATAAACCGGCTTTATTTCTTTCGCATGCAGCGGAAATGCGACCAGGCCGATCAAAAGCAATGTGCATAATCTGTTCGCCATAGGTCGGTATTTTAACAATTCATCCACTTTATTTCCGATCTTTCGTCCCACGCCAATAACGGCTATCTACGACCGCCCGACTCATTCTGGCGATTACCCGGTATACAGTGGCCGGCGCGGACACTCCGCTCAGAGAAAACCAGATGCGTCCGTATACAGCCGCTATACTGACCGTGTTGCTCATTAATATCGCCAGCGCGCAGCCCACGGAACTGATGCGCGCCTATATTCTGGATGAAGTTTCGCATCACGTAAACCAGGAGATCTTGCGTCAACGATAATTTTCTAATCCATACAATACCTCGGATGGCCCTTTCCGA
>JAOTWM010000465.1 GCA_029862885.1 Gammaproteobacteria bacterium | reverse complement strand
CACAAGCCACGCCGTCGATCTCGGCGGCCACCCGTTCGACCCCGGCTGCGTCGAGATCTACAACGATAATGGTGGCCCCGGCCGCGGCAAGAAATCGCGCGGTGGCTTCGCCCATTCCGGATGCGGCGCCGGTAACGACCGCGACCTGTTTTGCTATCTGCATCGTACCCTCAAGTGACTGTGGATTAATTCACGTCTCGGGGCTGCACACGGATTGGCCCCATTCCTTATACACACCCAATTGTGGGCCTGCGCCTAGCGCAAGATCAACCCATGAGTCGAAAATTTGAATGGATGGGGCACGAGGCGACCGATATACTACGAACCCTAATGCCACCCGTCATTATCTGTATTGACGTCACAGAATCAGAGGCAGGCCGTTGGAACGAGAATCGATGCAGTATGACGTTGTGGTGGTCGGCGCGGGACCGGCCGGACTTTCCACCGCGATTCGTCTGAAACAGCTAGCTGCGCAACAGGAGCACGATCTCGATGTCTGCGTCATCGAAAAAGGCGCCGAGGTTGGTGCCCATATTCTCTCAGGAGCCGTGGTCGAACCGCGGAGCTTGAACGAATTATTGCCGGATTGGTCTGAGCGCGGCGCGCCGCTGACGACTCGGGTCAATCAAGATCGTTTTATGTACCTGACGGCAAAGTCGGCGTACAAACTGCCGAACCCGCCACAGATGCACAACGACGGCAATTTTATCATCAGTCTCGGTAACCTTTGCCGCTGGCTAGGCACCCAGGCGGAAGAGTTGGGCGTCGAAATTTACCCCGGATTTGCGGCCGCCGAAGTGCTCTACGCCACTGACGGCAGCGTGCGCGGCGTGGCAACCGGCGATATGGGGATCGGCAAAGACGGCGAACCGACGGCGAACCACGAGCCCGGTGTCGAACTGCACGCCAAACTCACGATCTTTGCCGAGGGCTGCCGCGGTTCATTAACAAAAACTTTGTTCGAGCGATTCGACTTACGGGCACAATCGGATCCACAGACGTTCGGTCTCGGCATCAAAGAACTCTGGGAGGTCGAACCCGGCCAGCATCGGCAGGGACTCGTTTGGCACAGCGTCGGTTGGCCCCTCGATCGCAAGACTTACGGTGGCTCTTTTATCTATCACTTGGAAGACAATCAAGTGGCGGTCGGATTCGTGGTCGGCCTCGACTACGAAAATCCGTATTTGAGCCCGTTTGAAGAGTTTCAGCGCTTCAAAACGCACCCCCAAGTCCGCGAGACCTTTGCGGGTGGGCGTCGCGTCGCCTATGGCGCGCGCGCATTGTGCGAAGGCGGCTTTCAATCAATCCCGAAGCTGGTGTTCCCAGGCGGTGCATTAGTCGGCGATTGCGCCGGATTCTTGAATACCCCGAAGATCAAAGGGACCCATACCGCGATGAAATCCGGTATGACTGCCGCTGAGGCAGCTTTTGAATATCTGCGCGATGGCCGCAGTGGCGAACTCACATCGTATCCGGAGCGACTAAAGGCGTCGTGGTTATGGAATGAGTTGTATCGAGCTCGCAATGTGCGCCCCGGATTTCGCTGGGGATTATGGGGCGGCATGCTCAACGCCGGTATCGACACTTATTTGTTACGCGGTCGCGCGCCGTGGTCCATGCACCATCACCATGACCACGAACGCACCAAGAAAGCCGCCGAATGCGCGGAGATCGAATATCCGAAACCCGATGGCACGCTCACCTTCGATCGGCTGTCATCGGTCTTCTTGTCCGGCACCAATCATGAGGAAAACCAGCCCGCGCACCTCACTTTGAAAGACGACACGGTGCCGATTTCAATCAATCTCAAAGATTACGATGCCCCGGAGCAACGGTTCTGCCCAGCGGGCGTCTACGAAATCCTGCACGACGACAACGACTCCAATCCGCGCCTGCAAATTAATGCTCAAAATTGTGTGCACTGTAAAACCTGCGACATCAAGGATCCGACCCAGAATATCAACTGGGTCGTGCCGGAAGGCGGTGGCGGCCCGAGCTACCCCAATATGTAAGGCCATCAGCCACCTTGCGGCGGACCAAAGAATTGAATCCGGGACTACCGGTTGGTGGCGACGCATGGGATAAACAACGACAAACCGAGATTGCCTTTGCCGGCCGCTATTGGCCGCATACTGTGTTTTTTGGGCTTTCATAACTTTCGGATCGTTGATGTGTCATTCAGCTTCGGTCGCGGTGGTGATGTCGAACGCGTCGAATGCCGACGCTGTGGTTACGTTGAGACGCGGCATGCGGATTGATGGCGCAACAGTCCGCGCGATAGGATTAATACGATCGCGGCCGAGGCTTTCCATCCACTATCATTATCGCTAATAACCCACCTATCCAATCCAGCAGTAAGAATCATGGAATTCATCAGCGATGGCTTGAGGGGACGCGAACCACTGTGGAAGGTATTTTGGCTGTATACCGTTGTATTGGGCCTTGTGCTGACGGTGATATTCGAGATGGTCCTCGATAATCTCGGAACGATAGGTTGGACGTTTGTGGTCGGAGTCGCCGCTCTATGGGGCCTATGGGTGTTGCTGTCCCTGTGGCAGTGCGCGTACCAGACCGAATGGCGCGGTTGGGCTATTGCGGCCCGAACGGGGGTGATCCTGATCGTAATTGTCATCGTGGTGGAGATCGCGAGCCTTCTTGGTGGCCGCGACCTACTGAATTTAGGTGATTTGCTTTGATCGCAATACATCGAATGGTCCTTCTCAATTAGTGGCTCGGGAGACAAACACATAGCAACGACGAATCAGTTCGCGTTGCTGTGCGACAAGCGGTTTTCCGCTTTTTTTGCGACCCAGTTTCTTGGGGCTTTTAATGACAACGTCTACAAGAGCGTTCTGCTGATCCTCATCGCGTTTGAGCTCAGCAGCCCTGACGATGTCAACACTCTCGTCAACATCGCAGCCGGCCTGTTTATTCTCCCGTTCTTTCTGTTCTCGGCGACCGCCGGTCAAATTGCCGATAAATTTGAAAAATCGAGGCTGATTCGCCACATAAAGAGTGCCGAGATAATGATCATGCTTGTCGGCGCCGCGGCGATTTACTATCACAATATTTCATTACTGCTCATTACATTATTTCTGATGGGCACGCAGTCGAGTTTCTTCGGACCGGTTAAGTACGCAATTCTCCCCCAGCACTTGCGCCAGGAAGAGCTGATTGGTGGCAACGCAATGGTCGAAGGCGGCACTTTTTTAGCGATTCTGGTGGGTACGATTCTCGGCGGGGTGCTGGCGAACAATGCGGAATTCGGGCCGCGGCTTGCCGCCATTGTTGTCGTCGCTTGCGCTGTCGCGGGGTGGCTTACGAGCCTAAAAATCCCGCGCGCCAATCCTGCCGATGCGGGCCTGCAAATCAATTGGAACGTGTTTACCGAAACTGCCCGCATTCTGCGCTATGCGCATGGCAACCGCACTGTTTTTCTGTCGATCCTCGGCATCTCTTGGTTCTGGTTGTTTGGCGCCGTATTTCTCACCCAGTTTCCAAACTATTCACGGGTCGTCCTCGGCGGCGATGCAGGCGTCGCGACTTTAATGTTAACCGTGTTTTCGTTCGGTATCGGATTAGGTTCATTGTCCTGCGAGCGACTTTCTGCACGCCATATCGAGTTAGGGTTAGTGCCATTGGGCTCAATCGGTATGACTTGGTTTGGCATTGACTTGGCGTTTGCGCACCCGCAACGGGTTGCACCGGAACTTATCGGCTTTGGCGCGTTCATCGGCGACTCCGCCAATTGGCGCGTACTTTTGGACTTACTGCTGATTTCCGTGTTCGGTGGTTTTTACATCGTACCTTTGTATGCGCTGGTACAGCATCGCAGCGAGGCGCGCCATCGCTCGCGAGTGATCGCCGCAAACAACGTACTCAATGCCGCGTTCATGGTGGCGGGCGCGCTGCTCTCGGTCGGACTGTTAAATTCCGACCTGACTATTCCGCAGCTGTTCTTCGTGTTGGCGCTTATGAATGCGGCCGTGGCGGTCTACATTTACACGCTGGTTCCGGAGTTTTTGATGCGATTAATCGTCTGGCTGCTCGTACATACGATATACCGGATTCGTGAGCAGGAGCTACACCATATTCCGCTCGAGGGCCCTGCAGTCATCGTGTGCAATCACGTAAGCTTCGTCGATGCATTGATCATCGCAGCCGCCGTTTCGCGTCCGACACGGTATGTAATGTATCACCGCATCTTTAAGATACCGATCTTAAGTTTTGTATTCCGCACCGCCAAAGCCATACCTATTGCACCC
>JAOTWM010000464.1 GCA_029862885.1 Gammaproteobacteria bacterium | reverse complement strand
CGCCCAACAAACATATAGTGCGACCATTCGAGGTCACTGCGGGTGTGTAACGGCTGAGTCCGCTTCGACCACTTCATCCCTGCGCTTCCCAGAGCTTGAGCCGTGGCTTTCTTAAAAGCTGCCGCTGATATTGATGCGTCGTACTGCGGGAATCGGCCAAATTCGGACTCTCGCCAGATCCAGATATTTAAATCTTCGGGTCAAATATCTAAAAACTCGAGGCTCTGTTGGCTACCCGTGTCTCTGTATCCCGGAGAAGGGCACCACCCTGATTATTCGTGCCTCAACCACTTGGTTCAATATCAGGGCCAAATCGGTACCTCAGCGGTTCATCCCGAGAAAAATCCTTAGTTCTGTAGTTTCTGCACCCGAACAGCTAGAAGTTCTACGGAAAACAAGTTGGTTGATCCCAGTCAAGATCTGCCTTTGCGTTTCTTGTTATGAAACTTTGGCTTGACGGCAAGAACGGCGCAGATCATGAAATAACAGAAAAGACGCGCTATTTATTGGTGCCCCGACAGGTTGGTACCTCTTCCGGGGCTGTTCATAATCTAAATGAGGAGGAATTTAGTGATGAAATATTTGATTGGATTGTTCTTGGTTTTAACCATGGGAGTTGCTTCGGCTGCCGATACAAAGCTCACCTGGCATGGCCATGCAACATTTTCGGTGGTAACTCCCTCGGGTAAAGTTTTGGTGATTGACCCTTGGTTTAAAGGCAATCCCAAAAATCCCAACGGCAAGTCGGATAACCCATATCAAGGGGTGGAGCACGTTGATTTTATCCTGCTGACGCACGCTCACCCCGACCATGTCGCGGATGTGACACCGCTAGGCAAGAAAACCGGTGCGTCTCTGGTTACCAACTATGACCTCGGCAACCAAATGGTCAAGCTTATGGGCTATCCGAAGGAAAAAGCCAGTATCATGACCTTGATGAATATTGGAGGGCAGATAGCGATAGCCGATGGCGAGGTAACGGTTGCTATGACCGAGGCCAAACATTCCTCCGGATTAGCCAATCCCTTTGCCGGTGATTCGGAGGATGCGCCGGCTACCGTATATGCCGGCAACCCAGGAGGATTCGTGCTGCGCATCAAGGATGGCCCAACTATCTATCACACCGGTGATACGTCGTATTTCTCGGACATGAAGTTAATTGGCGAGATGTACGAGCCCGATATAGCGCTATTGTCGGTCGGTGACAAATTCACCATGGGCATGACAGCCGGTGCGATGGCGGCCAAGGTTATCGGTGCAAAGGTTTCCGTACCACAGCATTGGGGTACCTTTCCGGTTTTGGCTCAGGACCCGGGGCCTTTCGTTGCTGCGTTAGATAATGCGGGAATGGAATCGTATGTTATGGAGCCGGGCGAAACCCTGACGTTTTCCGGATCTAATTTGAGGAAGTAAGCGCCAGCACCTCGAGGGTAATAGCTAGAAAATCTTTATTGATTGTTTTTTGCGCGGTTCTTAATCAACTATCGCCGCTCTTTCGAAGGGATTGAGCGGCGGTTTTCTCAATAGCAGCCGCCTGGCAGGCCCGACCAGGCTGCAGGAATCGGCCAGTTTCGGACCGCCGGCCTATCCAGGAGACGTCTGGAATAACAACCGATATTACGGGGGATTGGCAGTGACGCCCGATTAATGGAGCGTTCTTACAGCTGTTTTAGTATTCAGGCACTGATACAGATCAATTTATGCCCATGAAAAACAAATAATATATTTAACACATCTGACAAAGGGGGAATGTACTGATGATTAATTCCAAAGTTATTGGTTCTGGGCTAACTGCGGTTATTACAGGCGTATTTCTACTGTTATCCGGATGCGGTGGCGGTAGCAGTAGCAGTGACGGTGGCGGTGGCACTGTCAGCTTTCCGCCCCCGGCAACCTCGCCACCGACCGGGGCGACAACATTCACGGCGCTCAATGCCGAAGACGAGGCGAGTGCTGCTTATGGCATGATCCAGGACTTGATCAATCTAAATGATTGGGTGGGCGCGGCCGACGTCGCGACCATTTCGATCGGCGACATTGCGCGCATCGTCAAGACCATGGCGCAAAAATTGAACGCTATCGATGGTGTGGCCGGCGCCGAGTGGGAGTACATGTGTCTCAATAGCGCGATTGTCACCGGCAATGACACCATTGACGTCGGCGACGATAACGAAGGCAGATTCAGGGGATCGATGTCGTTCAACGGTTGTGACGACGGGTGGGGTTTCCCGATCGAAGGTACCGTAGTGTATGACTATTCCTGGTTCGCCAACGGCAACTACTCCGATCACTTCGGCGGTGACCTTAACATTACCATCTCGAGCATCAGCATCGAGATGGCCGGGATGGACTATACCGATTCCGGTAATGACTCAGGTAATTACTCTTTGACGGTCACCTTCGCTGTGAGCGCATCGGTTGGTGGCGGCTATCTGATGCAAACGCCGACCCCGATTGCCGGTCACCGTTTCGACGGGGAATGTGCGCAAAGCGGCGAAGCGCTGGCCACCGGCGATGCTGACACCCAGCTGAAGCTGACCTTCGGCGGTGGTACCGCTTTCGCCGTCCAGTGGTCTGACGGTAACAGTTTTTCGTCGCCGTTGCCAAATAATGGTGGCGTGTTTAATTGCCTCTCGGCTACTTAACATTCGGGCCGAAGAGCTTTAACCATGGCGAGAGGTACGGTGCCCGGCACCGTACCTCTCGCCACTGAGCATGACCCGATTCTTTCGCCGCGGCTTGCCTTTGCGCTACCGCATTTGTCTCGCCTTGCTGCTGGCGGTTCGGCCAGCGTCGGCCGACGAACTTCAGGTCGGCCCGAGTCTGCATTATTTTGATTACAGCGAATTCACCGACGACGGCAGCCGCTTCAACCGCGAAACCGGCTTCCTGCCCGGCTTTCAAATTGGTGTAGACAACCTCGCCAGCCAGGATTTCAGAGCGCATCTCGAAGCTGAGTTTTATCGTGGCACCGTGGACTACGATGGCCAGACACAAAACGGCGTTCCCCACTCGACCGAATCGGACACGACTCTGTACCGACTCGGCGGCAGTGTTTCCTATGCATTCAAGGATAACTTTCAATCCTACCTCTTGCTGCGTTATCTGCGCTGGGACCGGAGCATTCGCGACAATTTTAATTCCATACTGGGTGCCAACGTTCCCGGCGTAAACGAACAATATCGCTGGAAGGAAGCCGGCGTCGGCGCGCGCGCGCATTTGGGGTGCCAGCCGGATTGCCGCTGGCTGCTGGATGTGGCGCTTCTGCGTGTCCTTGATCCGGAAATACAGATCAATCTGGAAGACCGCGGCTTCGGCAGCCCCGTGTTGCACCTGGGTGAGGAGTACGGAGTAAGAGCTCAACTCGCCTGGATGCTGCGCTGGCAGGAAAATCGCAGGATAAATTTGAACCTGTATTACGAGGCCTGGGACTTCGGCCGCAGTGCAGACGTTGTCGTGAACCGGGGCACCCTGTTTCTGGTGGTTCGCGAACCGCGCAGCGAAACTCGCAGCGCCGGCGCTCGCTTGACCTTCACATTTCTATTTTGATGGCGCTGTTAATTTAAACACTGATTCAAGGAATAGTGGGCCCGATATTTTGAAAATCGACTTGCTTGCCGGGATCTTGGTGCCGGTATACGGCGAGAAATCACTACACGAGGAGTGGCTATAAAGGGTCGGAGATTGCCTCCCAACGGTATTTTGCCAGTGTCAGCATTGGGGAGTCCCCGAAACGCCCCTGAGGGCGTCTCAGGGTGATTACCAGCTATATTTCAGTCTGTTCCGCCATTTCTAGCGCATCTTCAACCTCGATGCCCAGGTATCTTATGGTACTTTCCATCTTTGTGTGGCCCAGTAGTATTTGCACTGCTCTGAGATTTTTTGTTCGTCGATATATCAGTGATGCTTTCGTGCGTCTCATCGAATGCGTGCCGTACTCGGCCGGATCGAGACCGATGACCCGAACCCAGTTATCCACCAACCGTGCATATTGTCGGGTAGATATATGGCTCGATGATCGATTGCGACTACTGAATAGATAATCGTCCGACATCAGTTCCGCATGATTGATCCAGTTGCTAATCGATTCTCGGGTTTGCTCGGTGATCTCGAATTGAACGGGCAGCCCCGTCTTTTGTTGCATCACCATAGCCCTCCTGGAAATCGTTGCACCATGAGTGACGTCCCTAACTCGAATCTTGACCAAATCACAGCTTCTGAGTTTGCTGTCGAGGGCGAGATTAAATATCGCCAGATCCCGGACCT
>JAOTWM010000054.1 GCA_029862885.1 Gammaproteobacteria bacterium | reverse complement strand
CGTCCAGAGTCTTACAATCGATGCACAGCGTGGCCGTCGGTCGGGCCTCGAGGCGCTGAATCCCGATCTCTACGCCGCAGTTTTCGCAAAAACCGTAGTCCCCGCCTTCCAGCAACAACATCGTTTCGCTGATTTTTTTCAATAACTTACGTTCGCGATCGCGATTACGCAACTGTAGAGACATATCGGTCTCCTGGCTGGCGCGGTCATTGGGGTCAGGGTGATTTACGGTTTCATCCTGCAACGCGTTCACGGTACGCGAAGTTTCGTCAAACAGCTCGCCACGCCAGGCCTCCAGTATCGCGCGGAAATGCGCGACCTGAGGCGGACCCATGTATTCCTCGGTCTTTTTAGGCTTGTATGGCTTGATGCCGTGGATCAATGTCGGTTGCGCCTTCTTTTTCGAAGTAGCAGCCATCCTAGTTCACTCCTTACCGATAAATTAGTCGCCCGGCGACTGGTCGCGGGCCGCAAAAACCAAGCGCGCATCTATACCAGAAAGGCCTATGCGGCGCAATAAAGCCGAGGCGTAAACAATCGGCAGGAGGATCGCTCCGAGCGGTTACGATATTCAGCGGCGTCCCTGTATATGCGCAAGGTCATCGCATTGATTAATTCGTCGAATTCCGATACCGAGCACCAAGAAGTGATGATCTTAGGATTTGACGCCCAGTTCGCTATTTACCTTGGCGGGCGTGCTGGCATCTACCCCGGCATCCACCCACAGCGCGGTAGCACCGGCCACGGCGGCGGGCATGACAATAAGATTTATCCCGGGAAGTAGTGTTGCACCGAGCACTGTCGCGCCGAACCCAAGCGCGAGCGAACGCCGGGTCTTCAACCAGGCACGGACGCTGCGCAAATCGTGCCGATGATTTCCCATCGGGTAATCGAGATACTCGACGGCCAGCATCCAAGCGAGAAATAACGCCCACACCAGCGGTGCCGCGATATTGAGCCCCGGGATTACGAACAACACCAGCAACGGCAGTGCCCAGATCAGAAAATAGGCAATCTTGCGGCATTCATTGCGAAGCGTACGGGGAATCTCCATGAGAACCTGCCGTAACGACATGCCCGGGACGGCTGTCGCCGACCGTAGTCGGATTTCCACGGCTTCGGCCAACAAGCCATTAAACGGCGCCCCGAGCAGATTGGCGACGATGGTAAACGTGAAAAAGGTCGTCAATCCCACCCCGATCGCAAATATCAGCCACAGCAACGCCCTCACGGTACCCCACCAGGCGCCGTCCGCGGTCGGCACCCAAGTTTCCACAAGCTGCGAGAAAAGGTCCACTGCGGTGGCCACCAAGCCCAGGAATATTACGCTGTTGATCAGGATCGGTAACATCGCGTAGCGCCGTAGTCCAGGTCGAAAAATCAGCTTCATGCCCCTAGCCAGATAGCCCGCGCCCCGCAATAGATCGGCTCCTAACATCAAGCCGCCATATTCGCAGGCGACAGGAGGCCCGATGTCGGCGGCCGCCACCTTGATGGTAATGAATCACGGTCGGCGTGCTCTGGTCCGCTCGCATCTCGTCGCGCAGAAAGTGATTCGGGTGATCGCATCCGAATAGTATAATTCAACCGTCTTGCCTAATTAGTGTCGTTTCCACAAAAGCAGTTTGTTGCTCGGAGTTACCAATGCTTACTGTCTCTCGATGTTAAAAATATGCGGTTAAAACGCCTACAAGTTTCTGGTTTTAAGTCCTTCGTCGACCCGACCACGGTCACCGTTCCCGGTAGTATCGTTGGCATTGTCGGGCCCAACGGCTGCGGCAAATCCAATGTTATAGATGCCGTACGATGGGTCATGGGAGAGTCGTCGCCGCGCAATCTGCGCGGCGACAGCATGGCGGACGTAATCTTTAATGGTTCGACCGCCCGGAATCCGGTCGGCAAAGCCGCGGTGGAATTAGTATTCGATAACAGCGAAGGCAAAGCGCCGGGACCGTACGGTCAGTACGCAGAAATCTCCGTAAAACGCTCGTTATCGCGCGATGGCCAATCGGACTATTTTATCAATAGGGCGAAGTGTCGGCGTCGTGACATCACCGATATATTCCTTGGCACCGGCCTTGGGCCCAAGTCGTATTCGATCATCGAGCAAGGCATGGTTAGCCGGATCATCGAGGCTAAACCGGAGGATTTGAGAACGTTTGTTGAGGAAGCCGCTGGGATTTCAAAGTACAAGGATCGTCGCCGCGAAACTGAAAACCGAATCCGTCATACCCGTGAAAACCTGAGCCGCATCGATGATATTCGCAGCGAATTGGATGCACTGCTGCGGCGTTTGCAACGACAGTCGCAAGCGGCCCGACGTTACAAAACACTGAAGCAGGAAGAGCGGTTGTTGCACGCGCAGCTCGGTGCGCTGCGTTGGAGGCATTTGGACGAGAACATAAACCAATACGATCGCGAGCTGGCAAAAATTGAAAATCAGCGACAAATTCAGATCAGCAATCAACGTGAGGTCGAAAATAGTATCGAGTCGAGCCGCGGCCGCCATGCCGAATTGCAGGATAGCGTTAACCAGGTACAAGGCACTTTGTACTCGGTAGGTGCCGAAATTGCATCGATAGAACAAGGCATCGCCCATGCCGCCGATTCGCGTCGGCAACGGGAGCAAGAACGGCAGCGATTAGTGGTGGCGATGGATGATCTAGAACAGCAATTACAGCACGATCAACAGTGCCTATCGGCCGCAGAATCTGAGATTAGACAGATCGCCCCGAAGCGTAGTGAATGTTCAAATAATCTGCTGCAGTGGACGGCGGCTTACGAACGGGCCGAAAGTGATTACCGAAATTGGCAGACCCATTGGGAATTGTTCGGTCAGCGCGCCGCGACGCCCGTGCAGGAGAGCGAAGTTCAGAAATCTCGCATCGTTGAGCTTGAACGGCACGTCGATCGCCTGGTGAATCGTACCGACCAGATCACCGATGAACTCAAGGCCTTGGATAACGATTTGAAGGCTGTCGATGTGCGCGGGTTACGAGAGCAAGTACAGCGCCACGACCGGGTTTGTAGTAACGGCGAACGCGCAATCGACGAGCTCGATGAACGGCTACGGCACCTCCGGGAGTTATCCGTGGACAGAGAACGAGAGGTCGAGGCGGTGCGTGATCGGCATCAAGAACTCAGTGCGAGGCTGGGGTCGCTGAACGAGCTTCAGGCGGCCGCGCTCGGTGACAAAGATGAGCGTGTGACAAGCTGGCTGCGTTCGCGCCGATTGGATACGGTGCCACGCCTGGCATCGCGCGTTCGGGTTACCGCAGGTTGGGAGCGCGCGGTGGATCGTGTCACCAACGGTGCGTTGGCGGCGGTCTGCGTCGATCGCATCGGACGTTTTGCCGCGGAACTCGATGCGGTCGACTTCGGAATGTTCTTTATCGAAGAGGGTGTGGGGCGTGCGGATCGGACCGCTAACGGCGGCATGCTGTTAGAATATATAGAGGCCGACGGAATCGATTTGGCACCATTATTAGGGGGCGTTTACGCGGTAATGGATCTTCGCCAGGGTCTCGCTATGCGGCCACAGCTCAAGGCCCACGAATGCGCGGTGACGCGTGCCGGCACGATGATCGGCCCGAATTGGATCAGTTTGGCGGCAGATGCAAATGAGGCGCCAGGCGTTCTCGCACGCGAACAACAGATCGAGCAATTGTCGGAGCAGTTGTCCATCGTAGACACGCAGCTTCGGGCGTTGCGGACCCAGCAATCGGAACGGCAGGATTCGCTGGCGGCGGTGGAAGAGGAACGCGCTACCGGCAGACGCACGCTGACGGCCGAATTAGCACGCCAGACCGAATTGCATAGTGCGCTGGGTCGCGCCGAAACGCGTGTGGCCCAGATTGAAACCCGGCAGCAGCAGATACGCACCGAGCTCGGCGAACTGGAGACCCAGCTGAGTCAGGAACGGAGCGGATTGCAGGCCGCGCAGCAACGCTTGCACACCGCTACCGAAGAATCCGGTTCCTACGCTGATCAACGCAGCACGCTCTTGGATGACCGGGAGCAACTGCGTGCGGTGCTTGAGAGCGCGCGGCAAAACGCGGAAAACGCCCGGGACGCGCGGCACGAGATCGAATTGCAGCAGCAGCGCTTGGAGTCCGCGTTGGAGGCTGCTCGTGCCGGCACGGCGCGCGTGCAGGCGCAACTGGACGCCATGTCGACACGTCTCGATGAACTGAATACAAGCCTGGATGCCGATGATCGACCCGAAGAGGAACTTAAAGTCCGGCTTGAATCATGTTTACAACAGCGCGTCGTCGTGGAGGAGCAGTTGGCGGAAGCGCGTAACCAAGTTTTGCAGGCTGAACAGGAACTCGGAGCGTTGGATCGTGATCGTCTGCAGTTCGATCAGCTGGCGGACGAGTTGCGCGGCCAGCTTGAATCGCAGCGTATAGAGCGGCAGGAGTTGGTAATTCGCCGCGAAAATCATGAATCGCAGGTGACACAGAGCGGCTTCGAGTTGCTGTCGGTGCTGGAGGAATTACCGGACCAGAGCGATGACGCGAGCTTGGCCGATCAACTCGATAAAGTGACGCGCCGTATCGATCGTATCGGCCCCGTAAATCTGGTCGCGATCGAAGAATTTGAAGAACAATCCGAACGAAAAAGTTATCTGGATCGCCAGAACGACGATCTTAGTCAGGCATTGGCGACGCTTGAGGATGTGATTCGCAAGATCGACCGCGAAACCCGCAGTCGTTTTAAGGAGACCTTCGACAATCTGAATCAGGGTTTCCAGGACTTCTTTCCGCGCCTTTTTGGTGGCGGCAGTGCCTATCTGGATTTGACCGGGGACGATCTGCTGGAGACTGGGGTTTCGGTCATGGCGCGGCCGCCCGGGAAGCGCAATAGCACCATACACTTGTTATCGGGCGGTGAGAAAGCCCTCGCTGCGGTTGCTTTATTGTTTGCGTTATTCCGGCTCAACCCCGCGCCATTCTGCCTGTTGGATGAGGTGGATGCGCCGCTCGATGATGCCAATGTCGAGCGCTATTGTGAGACACTCAAGACCCTGTCCGGGCACACCCAACTCATTGTTATTACGCACAATAAGATTACGATGGAAGTTGCCGATGTGTTGATCGGAGTGACGATGGCAGAACCCGGAGTGTCCCGACTGGTGGCGGTGGATGTCGATGAGGCAGTCGGGATGGCGGGCTAATGATCGTGGACAACGACTACTAATGGAAATCCGTACCGCATTGATCCTGGCCGGGTTGGCAGTATTGGTAGCTGTTATTCTGATTTCATTTAGTAAATACCAAGCCGGGCAGCGTCGGGTGCGCGAAGCACGGACCAGGCGTATTGATGAAGGCGGACACGAACCGGTATTAGTACACCAGTCGGAACTTGACTATTACCGGGAACACGCCACGACCGAGGAGCGTGAGAGACCGGTGTTGTCCCCCGATACGTTAGTGATCAATGAGTCAGAACAGGAGGATATCGATAATGTTTCGAGACTGAGGGATGAGTTGATCGATGCTGAACAAGTTGCGAGTCATCCAATCGAAGGACCCGTGGATTTTCCGCTCGAAGGCGAACCCGGCGAAGGCCCCCAGGTGGATTTCGTTGCCTATATCCCCGGCAAGAAAGTCATTAAGCGCGATACCGCACTCAGCGTGTACCGCCAGAATGAATATCTGTTGGAGAAGCCGCATCGCATATATGGCCTCAGTCATCCTGCGCGCATCTGGTGTAACCTTGAGGACGAAGCCGATGGGGGTCGTTACACGGACTTGGTGCTCACCATTCAACTTACCGATCAAAGCGGACCGATCGACGAATCTGAGCTCACGAAATTTTCGCTACTGGTGCTGCGTATGTCCGAAGCGCTGAAAAGGCGATTTAAGTTTTCCAACGATTTCGACGAGGCCCAGGAACTTGCTGGAAAGCTCGATCGCTTTTGTAAAACCTACGACGTGCTGGCGATTGTCAATTTGGTGCCTGCCGATGGCGGTGAATTTAGCGGCACTCAGATCGCGCAGCACGCTGAAAGTGTCGGATTAGAGCTTGGGCCGATGAATATCTATCATAAGCCCGATCCGACCGGCGGCAATTATCTTTTTAGTTTGGCGAATCTGTTTAATCCGGGTACGTTCGACCCTGAACGCATCCAAGAGTTGACCACCAAAGGCCTGACCATGTTTATTAACATGCCGTGTACCCGAGATCCGGTTGCGGCGTTTGGGTTGATGTTGGAAACGGCGGAACAGTTGTGCAAACGACTAAATGCACGGCTTGTCGATCAAAAGCAACACGATTTATCGCCCAGCGGAACGGACAATATTCGCGCTCAAATCAGAAAATTCACGCGCGAGATGGAGGCGGAAGGAGTTACGCCCGGCAGTGATATAGCGCGGCGTTTATTTTAATTTCCGTTCGGTCGTGCCTCGTAGATGCCGTGGTCATCACTTGAGTAATTCGGGCTGGAAATGACAGCTTCCGCTGGGGTACGCAGACGCATCGATGCGTTGCGTAGCGAAATCGAGCAACATAACTATCGCTACTATGTGCTCGACGAGCCCACTGTTCCCGATATCGAATACGATCGATTGATGCACGAGTTGCAGAGTCTGGAAGCCGTGCATCCGGATCTCATCACGTCCAGTTCTCCTACTCAGCGGGTCGGCGCCAAGCCAGAGTCGGCGTTCGGTTCGGTGCGGCATGCCGAGCCGATGCTGTCATTGAATAATGCGTTCGCGGACGCTGATGTGGAGGATTTCGATCGGCGGGCACGGGAGCGTCTGGACCTCGAAGAAATCGATTACGTGGTCGAACCGAAACTCGACGGGCTTGCGGTGAGTATCCACTACGAGGCGGGTTTATTAGTGCGTGGGGCGACCCGCGGCGATGGCGTCAATGGCGAAGACGTTACTCTGAACGTGCGTACCATGCGCTCCGTGCCACTGCGGTTGTTGGGGTCTGACTTTCCTGCGTCACTGGAAATTCGCGGTGAAGTTTTTATGTCCAAGCAAGGATTTGCAGCACTGAATGATCGACAGCGGAAAGCCGGAGAGAAGCTGTATGTCAATCCACGCAATGCCGCCGCCGGTAGTTTGCGTCAGCTTGACCCGCAAGTCACGGCAAATCGCCCGTTGGAAATGTTTTGTTACGCTGTGGGCCGGGTCGCCGATGGTGACGTGGCTTTAACCCAGGCGCAGGTGCTTGATTGTTTGCAACGCTGGGGACTGCGGGTTTGCCCGGAAAACCTGGTTGTATCCGGTGCTCAGGGTTGTCTAGATGCGTATCGGGTAATATTGAACAAGCGCGACGCATTGCCGTACGAAATCGACGGCGTCGTATACAAAGTTAATCGCGTCGATCAACAACAGCAACTCGGAAATATTTCACGGGCGCCGCGTTGGGCATTGGCCCACAAGTTTCCCGCACAAGAGAAGCGCACCCGGGTTGCGGGAATCGATGTGCAGGTTGGTCGTACCGGTGCCATCACGCCGGTCGCGCGTTTGGACCCGGTGTTTGTGGGGGGGGTCACGGTTTCCAATGCGACCCTGCATAATCCGGCAGAAATCGAACGCCTAGATATACGCATCGGCGACGCGGTAGTAGTGCGGCGCGCCGGTGACGTAATTCCGGAAGTGGTGTCGGTGATTAAGGAACAAAGGCCTGCGCATACTCGTAAATTTCGCTTTCCGACGCGATGTCCAGAATGCAAATCGGAAATCCTCTACGAGGGAGAGGGAATTATTGCGCGGTGTAGTGGCGGACTCTATTGCGACGCCCAGCGTAAGGAAAGTATCAAACATTTTGCATCACGCCGCGCGATGGACATCGAGGGCCTGGGCAGTAAACTCGTCGAACAACTTGTCGATGAGGAATGTATTCGCGATGTCGCCGATCTTTATGGACTAAGTATTGATAAGCTGGTTGCACTCGATCGAATGGGACCGAAGTCCGCAGAAAATCTACTGTCGGCGATCGATAGAAGTAAACACACGTCGCTTGCGCGGTTCTTGTTCGCATTGGGGATAAGCCAAGTCGGCGAATCCACTGCGCAAGCTCTAGCCACTACGTACCCGGAGTTCGACACGCTGATGGCGGCCGATGTGGAGGCGCTCCAGGGTATTCCTGATATTGGCCCGGTGGTGGCACAGAGCATTCGTTCATTTTTTGACCAGGATCACAACCGCGAGGTGATCGACAAACTTCGCGCAGCGGGCGTCAATTGGCCGCTAACAGAGGTCGAACAATCCTCGGCGACGCCATTACGGGGCATGACGTTTGTCCTGACCGGTAGCATGGATAACATGACTCGAGACCATGCAAAACGGCAATTGCAGAGTTTAGGGGCAAAGGTCAGCGACAGTGTGTCAGCGAAAACCGACTATGTCGTGACGGGCGACAGTCCGGGATCAAAGTTAGCAAAGGCACATAAACTGGGTGTGACAGTAATGGACGAAGAGGAATTCGTGGAATTTTTGGCAAAGCACCGAACCGCTTAGCAAGTCGCCCCCGCAAATATCTCTGCGCCGCGATCGGTCGGATTCAATCGATGGCCGGAAGCGGTTAGAATTGGAGCGTGGTCCGGGCACTGTTACATTATTCAGAGT
The DNA here is from genome assembly GCA_029862885.1 of Gammaproteobacteria bacterium. Lineage (GTDB taxonomy): Bacteria > Pseudomonadota > Gammaproteobacteria > Arenicellales > JAOTWM01 > JAOTWM01. Next base: position 9,598 of record JAOTWM010000054.1, on the reverse strand, counting down.
CGAAGTATCCATCGGTGAACTATCCAGGCGATTTCACGGCTGCACACTCAACGATAGAGAGCGGACGCATATTAGAATTGGATCAGGAGTAACGTGAATGAAAAACAGCTATGGTGCACGCACGACACTGGAGGTTGAGGCCACCAAGTATCAAATTTATGCGCTCGATGCGTTGGCAGATAGTGTCGATTTACAGAAATTACCGTATTCGATAAAGATATTGCTGGAGAACGCCCTGCGTTACGAAGATGGCGTCGATATTACCGATTCACATATCGATGCATTAGCCGGTTGGGACCCAAAAGCGCCGCCCGAGGTGGAAATAGCGTTCACCCCGGCGCGGGTGCTGATGCAGGATTTCACCGGGGTGCCGGCGGTCGTGGATTTAGCCGCGATGCGTGATGCAATGCAGACTTTGGGTGGCGATCCGGAAAAGATCAATCCGCTATCGCCAGCCGATTTGGTCATCGATCATTCGGTCATGGTAGATCATTTCGGCACCAACAAGGCGTTGGATCTGAATGCGGCTGCCGAATATCGCCGCAACAAGGAGCGTTACGCGTTCTTGCGTTGGGGGCAGAGTGCATTCGCGAATTTCCAGGTTGTGCCTCCGGCCACCGGTATCGTGCATCAAGTCAATCTCGAGTATCTGGCCCGAGTCGTGTTCAGTGCTGTTAATGATGGCGTATTGGAGGCCTATCCCGATACTTTAGTGGGTACCGATTCGCACACCACAATGATTAATGGCTTGGGTGTGCTGGGTTGGGGTGTCGGCGGAATTGAAGCCGAGGCGGCGATGCTGGGCCAGGCGATATCGATGCTGATCCCGCAGGTGGTCGGGTTTAAACTTTATGGGCGGTTGCCGGAAGGCGCTACCGCCACGGATTTGGTGTTAACGGTCGTGCAGATGTTACGTGCTGAAGGCGTAGTGGGTAAATTCGTTGAATTTTTTGGCGAGGGATTGGATCACTTATCGCTGGCCGATCAAGCCACGATTGCGAATATGGCGCCAGAGTATGGTGCGACCTGCGGGATATTCCCCATCGACACCGAAACGCTCAACTACCTACGTCTCACCGGGCGCGCCGATGAACAAGTTGCGCTAGTGGAAGCATATGCAAAGCGCCAAGGTTTGTTTCGTGAGCCCGGCGCTGCGGACGCCGAGTATTCAAAAGTGCTGGAGCTGGATCTGGCGAGTGTAGAACCGAGTTTGGCCGGACCGAAACGGCCACAGGATCGGATTCCCTTGCGCAGTGCGCGCGAGAAAATTCAAAAGGAGATTGAGCAAATGGGCGCTGATCGAACCCGCGAGCACGAGGTACAGGAAATTCAGCATGATGGCCAACGATTCGAGCTTGACGACGGGCATGTCGTAATCGCTGCGATTACCAGCTGCACGAATACCTCGAACCCGGATGTCATCATCGGCGCCGGGCTAGTGGCCAAGAAAGCCGTTGAACTCGGTATTGGCGTTAAACCGTGGGTAAAGACTTCGCTGGCGCCAGGGTCGCAGGTGGTTGGGGAATACTTGCAGCGCTCCGGGCTAATGACTTATCTGGAGCGGCTGGGATTCGATGTGGTGGGTTACGGTTGCACGACCTGTATCGGCAATTCCGGGCCGCTGCCGGAACCGATCAGCGAAGGTATCGCGAACGCTGATTTGATTGCCTGCTCGATATTGTCCGGCAACCGCAATTTCGAGGGGCGTGTGCATCAGGAAGTGCGTATGAACTTTCTCGCCTCACCGCCATTAGTGGTGGCGTACGCATTGGCCGGGTCGATGACGATCGACATATACAATGACCCGATTGCGCAGAACGCGGAGGGTACCGATGTTTTTCTGAAGGATCTATGGCCCTCGCAGCACGAGATTCGCGATCTTGTGTCCCGAGTAGTCAGCCGCGAGTTGTTTTTAGAGAAGTACGCCGACGTGTTTACCGGGGATTCGCGTTGGGCCGGAATCGAAACTTCTGGGTCGGCATCGTTTCGCTGGGAGGAAGACTCCACGTATATCCAACAACCGCCCTATTTTATCGGCATGGGCCACCAGCCGGACGGTATCTCTGAGATTAAAGGCTGCCGGGTTTTGGCGTTCCTAGGGGACAGCATTACCACCGATCATATTTCGCCGGCCGGAGCGATCAAGGCCGATACTCCGGCCGGGCAATACCTTATCGAGCGTGGCGTTAAGCAGGTGGAGTTCAATTCGTACGGCTCCAGGCGCGGCAACCACGAGGTAATGATGCGCGGCACCTTCGCGAATATCCGCCTACGCAATGAACTGGCGCCAGGCACCGAAGGCGGTTGGACACGGCATCTGCCAAGTGGCGAACAAATGACCATATACGATGCGGCCATGCGCTACAAACAAGAAGGCACATCGTTGTTTGTTATCGGCGGTAAGGAGTATGGAACCGGGTCGTCACGCGATTGGGCCGCCAAAGGCTCCCGGTTGTTGGGTGTAGTGGCGGTATTGGTGGAGAGCTTCGAACGCATACATCGTTCGAATCTCATCGGTATGGGAGTACTGCCTTTGCAGTTCGAAGCCGGAACGACTCGCCATACGCTCGGCTTAACGGGTACGGAGCGATACGATGTCGAAGGCCTCGAAACCGGTATCAAATCCGTCACTATTGTCGCTACCGGCGACGACGATACGCAAACGCGATTCGAAGCGCTGGTGCGAATCGATACTCCGAAAGAGTGGGACTATTTCGTACATGGCGGCATCTTGCACTACGTGTTGCGCCAATTAGCCCACGACTCGCAGCGAGCGGCTTAATGAATTTCGGTGGCGGTCTGGGCGCCGGCGTCATCAGTCCGATCGGACGTCGGAACATCGAAATTAATCGTGGCGATCTCGTAGCGAAACTCGAACCAGTCTGCCGAACGGGTCGAGGTGATCAAATTGGTAACACGGGCGAAGCGTTTTTCGCCGCCAATGCGAATCACCATCGTGCCGTGCGGGCGGTACACACCTTTTTCGGCGACTATTGTTTGCGCGTAGGGGTGTAGATCGGACTTGGGGAGTATCATCGCATCCCGGTAACCGCCGGTAACCGCTTGTTCGTTAGGTGAAACGGATTTTATTCGGATTGTTTGCGGTTTCGAGCCGAGCTTGTATATACCGATGTTTAGGTTATTGTACGCATCGTTTGTGGCCCAGCGTACGATTCCGATCGTAGTGGCTTGAGAATTGCTGTCCGGGCGCAATACGACAAGCTCGCCGATTCGAACTTGCACATTTTGTTGACTATCCAGCGCCAAATGTATACCCGTCGCGCTCTCGTTATGAGCTTCGACATCATGAATCGTGTCGTCCCCGGTCTGCGACATATGCTGCTGATAGCCGAACGTTCCTTTCAGCACGTGGCGAACATTCGCGTTGCTATCGGCGCCCGAACTCTGTATTTCGATCTGGCGTAATACGGCGGCTACTGTGCGAAATCCCACCACAAAACTACACCGTTGTTGGCAACGATTACGGGGTGTTTTGCGAATCGGGTGTATGCCCCATTGGGTGATCAAAGCGCGCAACAAGTCCACATCGTCGCTAATGCTTACCTTCAAAGGGTCGCCCGAATAATCGTCCGGCTTCTGTTCCATCGCCGTCTTTAGGTTTTCATGCAGCAGAACAACCAAACGGGTGGTGTCTAGGATTAGACAGTGGCCACGGCTCATCAGATTTGCGCGCGGCAGCTGCGGCATGCCGGGTTGATCGCTATCATGCTCAATTACGAACCGGCATTCAACTCGGTCAGCCTCGAGAATTTCCGTCAATTCCGCATGCCGTGCCCATTGCTTTAGTGAAGCGGTGACCCGCTCGATCGCGTGAATCGGTAGTTGGTAAGGACCGCATAACCCGAGAAGCAGGGTCCGTTTGTAGGCGTCGCCAATGGAGTCGCCGCGCGCATTGAGTGCTGAACTACCGATTTCATCATCGAGCAGATTCAAGGTTTGGGCGTCGTCATATAAACGGTGGACGTGCCGCCACATTCCTTTGGGTAGAGGGCGATAGCCTTGGTACAAGCATCGCAGCTGCTCGCCGGCATATACCAGCGCCCAGTAGCATGCTCCGGCCAGATAGCTGCGGGTGGTGCGGTTCGCAATCGATCGGAGTTGCTCGTCGAACGCGACGATGCTGTAGCCGTGCATCATCTGCCAATACAAATCGGCAATACTGTCGACCGTGAGGTGGCGTCTTTCGGAGAGCGGCAACACGAGGCTGACATTATTGTTGCGGGCCGCCGTAACTGCGGCTTCGATGGGTCCATGGTAGAGATCCAGCACGGCGAGACGGGTATCGGCATCGATGTCGGCCTCGTTGACTTCATCCAACGAGTGCCCGAGCGATTGCATGGCTTTGTCGGCGTCGTGTGTCGGCAAACTGCTGAGCCATTTACGAATCGGTACCGGGCCGATGGTATGGTGAAATCGGATACCGCTACGGTCCTCCGTGGACGAATCGAATATTTTCATATCGTTATGGGTGTGTTGTGAGTGGCGCCTGCCGAGTGCTGCCGAGCGGAATCTGAAACACCACAAGGCCTGTCTCCCTGATGGCGGATATTTGGATAATCTTCAAAAGTAGAATCTTCGATTTGAGTCTTAACTGATTGATTGGATAATATATTTTCCAGAGCCGACGAACAAGTCTTGGGAGCCGATAATCGCGACCCCTTGACCGCGAATTGGCCTGAGCGCAGCCAGTAAGGGCGGGCCACATTCAGCCGTCTTCCTCGCCTTCATCCAATTCGATATGTCTATATAAAAATGCCATCTGCGCGACGGCAAATACGAAAGTCAGGCCTAACAGCCCGAATACTTTGAAGTTTACCCAGAATTCGGTGCGCGCCTGTGGGTCGAGGTCGGGCCGGAAATAGAACGCGATGTATAGATTCAGCGCCCCCACTACGACAAAGAATAGGCCCCAACTTAGGTTTACGTTGCGCCAGACGGAACCCGGTAGCTCGAGCTGGTTGCCCATGACTCGCTCAAGTGCTGTTTTACGACCGATAAACTGTGTACCAAAAACGATCAGTGCAAACAGCCAATTGACGATTGTCGGCTTCCACTTGATGAACAGCTCATCGCGGAGCAATATCGTCAAGCCGCCAAATACGAGTATGACGACAAACGTTACCAAATGAATGGTTTCAAGCCGATGGTGGCGCAACCAATGAGCACCTACCTGAATTGCCGAAGCCGCAATGGCGACGCCAGCGGCAACGAAGATCCCGTAAAACTTATATGCCGCGAAAAACAGCAATAATGGAAAAAAATCGAATAGCAGTTTGGACATCTTGGCTTGGAGCACGCGGCCTCGGTTTGGGGGTGCATAGACTAAGGTGGAAATCCGACCACGACAAGCTCTATCTTGCTAATTCTCTTGTTACACTGTCGTTGACCTACGTTGCGCCCGGATGCAGCCATGGCTCCATTTCACCGGCTTGGGTGCCGCCGTAGGGCGACTTGCCAGGCGGCCGCGGCCGCGTGGTAGAGTAAAGCCCAGCGTGTTCTGGGGGGCGGTGTGCGAAGTTTCGAGGCTATTGGGACGTGAAGTAATGAACAGATTGTCAACAACAGAGACGACATCGCCCCGGTTCCCGGGCTATGTGGTGGTCGAAGGACCGATCGGAGTGGGGAAATCGAGTCTTGCGCGGCGCCTGGCGCAGTCGTTCGACTGTGAAATGCTGTTGGAACAACCCGAAGAGAATCCATTTTTGGAGCGGTTTTATCGGTCCCGAAAGCAATACGCGCTGCCCACGCAGTTATTCTTTTTGTTTCAGCGAGCGCGCCAGTTGCAAAGTTATCGGCAAGGTGATCTGTTTAATCCGTTGCGGGTGTCCGATTTTTTACTTGAGAAAGACGCATTATTTGCTCGGGTCAATCTCGACGATGATGAATATCGGCTCTATCAACAGGTCTACACGCAGTTATCGCCGGACATTCCGGTGCCGAATTTGGTTATTTATTTACAGGCTCCCGTGGATGTGCTGATCGACCGGATTCGTCGACGTGGCGCTGACTACGAGCAAATGATTGAGCCACGTTATCTCGCGCAATTGGTGGACGCGTACTCGCGTCTGTTTCTGACCTATAACAGTTCACCGTTGCTCATCATCAACGCCGCGGAGATCAATTTTGTCGATAATGATAACGATTATGAAACCTTGTTGGGCTATATCCTTAATGTTCGCACCGGCCGGCATTTCTTTAATCCATTATCCAAGTCCGCATAGAGATATCTCCTCCATCGATAGTGAGTCGACGAGGTAGGAACGAGTTTATCGATGGTGCCGGGAGAGAGACTCGAACTCTCACTCTGTTGCCAGAACCGGATTTTGAGTCCGGCGCGTCTACCAATTCCGCCATCCCGGCCGGGGAATGCGACGCGCTAATGACGCGCCGAATGGGCAGCGAAGTATAGCGGTAATCCGGCGGACTCGGCAAAGTGCGGTGCCGTGTGCGGTGTATCATCCCGTTATGGATATCGACGCGTTTAATTACAGGTTGCCGGAGGCGTTGATTGCGCAGCATCCGGCGTCTGAGCGGACCGCGAGCCGACTGCTGCGGGTCGGGCCAGACGGTTGCGAGGATTACCGATTTCGCGAGCTTGGTGCATTGCTCCGGCCCGATGATCTTCTGGTCTTTAACGATACCCGGGTTATCCCGGCCCGTTTATACGGACGTAAATCGACTGGCGGCCGTACCGAAATACTGATCGAACGGTTGTTGCCGCCGGCACGCGCCAATGCGCAAATCCGTGGCGCGCGACGGCTTCGCATTGGCCAGCAGCTGGCACTCGAAAACGGGGCAACGGTGACGATCGTGGCTCGCCGCGGCGCGCTGTTCGAAATTGAGTTCGGCGGCGAGCAACCCGTGGATGCCCTATTGGAGGCGGTTGGCCACATGCCGTTGCCGCCGTATATTCACCGCGCCGATGAAGTCGAAGACCGGAGTCGCTACCAGACCGTCTATGCCCAACACCCAGGATCGGTCGCAGCGCCCACTGCCGGCCTGCACTTCGATACGGCATTACTCGGCAGTTTGCGCGCCGACGGTGTGCGTACCGAGTTCATCACCCTGCAAGTGGGGCTCGGGACTTTTCAGCCGGTGCGGGTCCGCGATCCACGCCAGCATCGCCTACACTCGGAACGCGTTAAAATACCGGCCGCAGTATGCGAGGCCATCGCCGCGACCCGTGCGGCAGGGGGCCGAATTATCGCGGTCGGCACGACCACGGTGCGTGCCTTGGAATCAGCCGTCGCCGGGAACGGGTCTGTCGCACCGCTCGATGGCGAGACCGGGTTATTCATCCTGCCCGGTTACCGATTCCGCGCGGTGGATGCGCTGATCACCAATTTTCATCTGCCGCGCTCGACGTTACTCATGATGGTCTGCGCGTTGGGCAGCACCGATCGTGTGCTGGCCGCTTATCGCTACGCAGTCGACCGGGGGTATCGATTTTACAGCTACGGGGATGCTATGTTTGTTACGTCCCAATATACGCGACCTACATAGATGAATCTTTATGCGTTGTTGAAATCCCGTGAACAGCAGGGCCGCCCGGTCCGGGTCGGTGTGATTGGTGCCGGTAAGTTTGCGACGATGTTTTTGAGCCAGGCCCGACATACCCCGGGTATGCATATCAGTGCGGTCGTCGATCTCTTCCCGGACCGCGCATGCGCCGCCTTGCAGCAAGTTGGGTGGTCGTCCGAGTCGATCTGTACTGCGGCCGCGCCAACTGCGTTCGATCATAGGGTGTATGTGACCGATGACGTGTCCACGGTATTGCAAGCTGATCGGCTGGACGTGGTGGTAGAGGCCACTGGCGATCCCATTGCCGGAGTTCACCACGCACTACTGTGTTGCGACGTGGGCATCAATATCGTGATGGTCAACGTAGAGGCCGACGTATTGTGCGGTACGGCGTTGGCATACCAGGCTCGGCGTGCAGGACTGGTGTACAGTCTGGCCTACGGCGATCAGCCCGCACTCATCGCCGAGCAGGTCGATTGGGCGCGCGCGGTTGGCCTCGAAGTCGTAAGTGCGGGAAAAGGCACGAAGTATCTGCCTAGTTATCACGCATCGACCCCCGACACCGTTTGGGAGCACTACGGTATCACACCGTCGGGTGCCGCCGAAGCCGGAATGAACCCGCAGATGTTCAATTCGTTTCTGGATGGGACCAAGTCGTCGATCGAGATGGCGGCCGTCGCGAATGCAACCGGTTTGAAACCGCCACGCGACGGTTTGGCATTTCCTCCATGCGGAATTGCGGAGCTGCCGGTGAAGATGAAACCCCGCGCCGATGGCGGGGTACTGCACGAATCCGGTATGGTGGAAGTGGTATCGTCGTTAAACCGTGACGGCTCTGCCATCGATGATGATCTACGCTGGGGGGTCTACGTGACGTTTCGTGCTTCCAGTGCCTATGTTGCACGGTGTTTTTCACAATATGGAATGAATACCGATTCGAGTGGGCAGTATGCGGCGTTGCACCGCCCGTACCATCTGATCGGACTTGAACTCGGAATCAGTGTCGCGTCGGTTGCGTTGCGCGGCGAAGCAACGGCCAGCCCCGTTGCGTTTAACGGCGATGTCATCGCGGTCGCAAAACGCGATCTAAAATCTGGCGAAACGTTGGATGGCGAAGGTGGTTACACTGTGTGGGGGCGGATTTATCGTGCTGCGGATTCAATTGCGATGGGCGGCTTGCCGATCGGCCTCGCCAAAGATGCCGCGCTGGTTCGCAATTTGGCGGCAGGGGAACCCGTAACCTGGACCGACGTGCGCTTTGATATGGATAGTGAAGCGGTACGAACCCGCCGCGAAATGGAACAGATGTTTGGACCGGGTCGATTACAAATTGCGTGACGAAAATTCAATATCGACTTGATAGAGGACAATCATGCGAACCGATTCCAACTGTATTTTTTGTAAAATCGTTGCAGGCGAAATTCCGTGTTTTTCATTGTGGGAAGATTCGGAGACGCTGGCGTTTATGGATATTAATCCCGCCAATCGCGGCCACGCATTGGTGATCCCCAAACAACATTGGGAGGACGTATACACGGTCCCCGATGTCGCGATCGGCGCTGTTGGGGCCACTGCCCAACGGATCGCGAAGGCTACTCATGCCGCACTCGCGCCGGACGGCATCAACCTCGTACAGGCAAACGGGCCGGGTGCGGCTCAATCGGTGTTTCATTTTCATATGCATGTATTGCCGCGATATAGCGGTGACGAGTTAAAAATTAATTGGGGATTGAAGCCCGGCGATATGGATGAGATTAAGACGATATCCGAGCGCATTATGGTCGAATTGGCTAACCTCTAGTCTGCGCAATGAACGAAGTAAGCGAATTACCGGTCGGCGAGGCATCACTGATTACATTGGCGATGCCGGCCGATGCCAATCCCAATGGTGATATCTTCGGCGGCTGGTTAATGTCGCAGATGGATATTGCCGGGAGTAACTACGCGTACTTTATTGCGCACGGTCGCGTCGCAACGGTGGCGGTCGAGGGTATGGCATTTCATCTGCCGGTGTACGTCGGAGATGTGGTCAGTTGTTACTGTCGCACCGAACGTA
>JAOTWM010000463.1 GCA_029862885.1 Gammaproteobacteria bacterium | reverse complement strand
ATATCCGGCTATGCTGGACGACGTGCGTGGCTTGTCCGAAGAAACAACAACCGGTGTACACCGTCTTTATGAAATGGCCAAAGCAGGGTCGTTGAAGGTGCCGGCCATTAATGTCAATGACTCGGTGACTAAATCAAAATTTGACAACCTTTACGGCTGCCGCGAAAGTCTCGTCGACGGAATCAAACGAGCCACTGACGTGATGGTGGCGGGTAAAGTTGCCGTGGTGTGTGGTTACGGAGACGTCGGCAAAGGGTCGGCGGCGAGCTTGCGTAATCAAGGGGCGCGCGTTGTGGTTACCGAGATCGACCCGATTTGCGCGTTACAGGCTGCGATGGAAGGCTACGACGTTAAAACGATGGATGAAATGGCCGCGGTCGGAGATATCTTCGTTACGGCGACCGGCAACATCGGTGTCATTACCCTCGATCATATGCGGGAGATGAAGGATCGTGCGATTGTTTGCAACATTGGCCACTTCGATTCGGAAATAGAGATCGAAGCATTGCGCAACTTCACCTGGCACAATGTCAAACCGCAGGTGGACGAGGTAGAGTTCGCGGACGGCAAGCGCATTATCGTGTTGGCGGAGGGTCGCTTGGTGAATTTAGGTTGTGCGACCGGCCATCCGAGTTTTGTGATGAGCGCGTCGTTTACCAATCAGGTGCTGGCGCAGATCGAATTGTGGAATCATCACAACAACTACGACCTGCAGGTATATGTGTTGCCTAAAAAGCTGGACGAAAAAGTGGCGGCATTGCACCTTGGGAAGCTCGACGTACATTTAACGACACTGCGCAAGGATCAATCCGATTACCTCGGTATACCGGTTGAGGGTCCGTTCAAGCCCGAATACTATCGGTATTAATCAGACGGTTTGTCGCAACAGCCGGACTTGCTTGGGCAGCGCCGGCGTTCGGTTATGGGCACGCCGCTCGCAGTGCGGATCGGTAATCGCAGAGAAACTAGATGAATATAAGCATTAATGCGGACGCGGTGATCGTCGGTGCCGGTCCGTGCGGACTGTTTCAGGTATTTGAATTGGGATTGCTCGGCATTGACGCTCATGTCGTCGATGCGTTGCCGGTAATTGGGGGTCAATGCACGGCGTTATATCCAGAGAAACCGATCTACGACATTCCCGCTCTGCCGATAGTTGGTGCAGCGGAACTGATAAATCAACTCGCTGAACAGATCAGGCCATTTGCGCCGAGTTATCACTTAGGGCAGCAAGTCGTCGAATTACAGCGCCGCGATGACGGCCGTTTCCGGCTGGTGACGAGCGCCGATACTGAGTTTGTTGCGAAGACGATCGTCATCGCGGGCGGACTGGGATCGTTCTTGCCGCGGCCGTTGCGATTGCCCGATATCGCTCGATTCGAAGCTGCGAATCTGCATTATAAAGTCGCAGACAAAGAGCGCTTTCGCGATAAGCAAATCATTATACTCGGTGGCGGAGACTCAGCCCTGGATTGGGTGTTGGCGTTGTTCGACATTGCCGCAACCGTAACACTGATTCATCGCCGTGAGGAGTTTCGCGCGGCCCCGGCGTCCGTAACTAAGATGAAACAACTCGCGGCCAACGACCCCGCCCGCATGCGTATTCTGGTTCGACGAGTCACCGGTTTTGAGGAACAGGGAGGGTCGTTAAGTGGGTTGAAGGTAGCGGAATTCGGCAGCACCGATGAGTCAGTTATTGCGCTGGATGAATTGTTGGTATTTTATGGCCTTTCGCCAAATCTGGGCCCGATTGCCGACTGGGGTTTGGAGATCGACAAACGCCAAATCCCGGTCGATACGGAAAAGTTTCAAACCAGTGAGCCCGGTATTTTTGCGGTCGGCGATATCAATACCTATCCCGGCAAAAAGAAACTCATTCTGAGCGGCTTTCACGAGGCCGCATTAGCCGCCTTTGCGATTCAAAAGCATTTGGATCCGAATGCCAAGCAGCGTCTGCAGTACACCACGACCAGCCCGATCATGCATAAACGATTGGGGGTCGATGGGTCTTTGTAAATTATCGATTGTGTTATGGAAAATTCTGGAAACCACTTTTTGACCATCGACCTTTAGGTAGCTCGAACAAAGAACAACCCGACGACACTTTTCCAGCAGCGTCACCAGGGACAGAAGTCGCGCCCTCAAAACAACCACCAGGACCAGCAGAATCCAGGCACCCACCTACATCGCTGCATCCATCGCACCCGCCGCATTGCCGGGCAATTGGTTGCCGTGTTCTGATTTGATGAGCGGCAAATCGACACTCCGAGAATCGTTCACGAATCTGACCAACTCCTCCCAACAGTCCATTGGAGTCGATAATTCTAGCGACTGCGACTGAACCGGTGCCCCCGCTATGAACCGTCCGATGCACGCAGGAAGCTACCTAAGCGTTTTACAGATCTCCCAAACTACTTCACCCGCCACGCTCCGGCGAAACATGGTGATTATGTTTTCGGCAACTCGTTGGCTGGATCGTAGAGCGCCTTGCAGCCCACTGCTTCAACCTTGATCGGATACGGCTCATCGAAATATTCCATCACTAGTTCACGACCTTCCTCGGCATACTCTCTGGGCAGGTAACCGAGGGCAATGTTCTTGCCAATGGAGGGCCCATAAGCAATGCTGGTGATGTAGGATCGCCTTCCTGTCTCATCAATCAGTACCTCATTGGTTTGCGGGTCGAGAATGGGCCACTGGCCAACCGGGTAGCGGGCAACGCCTTTTGAATCCACATTGTTCGTCATGGTCAGGGTGCACAGATACGCTGGCTGGTGTTCACATTTACGCTGTGCGACATAGGCGGCTTTACCATGAAAGGCCGCATCCTTGACCTTGGGCCGGGCGAGGTCTGCCTCAACCAGGTTGTACTCGGTTAACAGGTCAGCGTTCTGCAGCCGGAGGCTTTTTTCCAGACGCCGGCTGTTGGCATAGGTCTCCACACCCACGGGAGTCGCACCCTGCTCATAGATCAAATCCCATAATGAGAGGCCATAGCTGAACGGCACATGCAGCTCCCAACCCTGTTCACCTACATAGGAAATACGGAAGGCAAGAACTGGAATGCCGCGCAGGGTGATGTTCCTCGTGGTCGCAAAGCGGAAATTTTTGGATTCTAGCTCTTCGGGCTTATCGGCCACCGTCTGCAGTATTTTGCGCGCGTTGGGGCCCCATAAACCGAGACACGAAAGATGGTCGCTGCGGTCCTCGATATAGACGCTTAAGCCTCGGTCGTCGGCCATGCGTTTTAACCAGATATAATCCCGGTTGCCCGCATCGGCTCCATCAATTACCCGATATTTGTCCTCTGCGAGTCTAATCACCGTAAGGTCCGCGCGGATACCACCCGCGTGATCCAGGAAGTGGGTATAGATTCCTTTTCCAATCGCTGTGCCCCCACCCACTTTAGCCACGCATGCGTATTCCATCAGCGTTTCGGCGTCGGGCCCGGTAACGTCGTAGACCGCGAAGTGAGACAAATTGATCATCCCTGCATTTTCAGACATCTCAAGATGCTCGGCGTTGGACACTCGCCAGAAGTGACGGTTGTCCCACTCATTTTCTCTAACCGGCACCCGGTCACCGTATTTCTCCAACAGGCGTTCATTGGATGCGTATCCATGGGCGCGTTCCCAACCTGCGAGTTCCATAAAGTAACCACCGAGCTCCTGCTCCCTCGACCAGAATGGACTGCGGCGAAGGTGACGACCCTTGGTGTAGGGTTCGCGGCTGTGCACTGCCGGGTTGTAGATCTTGAACGCCGTTTCGTAGCACCGATCATGAATATAGGACGGCGTCTTTTGAATCGGGTAGTAGCGAGCGACATCGATTCCGTGGATATCCACTTCGGTAATGCCGTCAGTCATCATGTCGGACAGCACCTTGCCGATGCCAGGTGCGTCCTTTATCCACACTGATTCGGCGTACCACAGTCCCCGGGTCTCCGGCGATTCGCCGATGGAAGGACCGCCATCTGTAGTGACCTGCAATAGACCATTGAAGGAACGTTTTTCATCCCAACCCAGCTCGCTCAGTATGGGCGTCAGCTCCATCGCGCGCTCGAGGGGTTCCATGATTTGCTCAATTTCAAGATCGCGCTGAGAAGGTGATAGGCGGGCTTCGTCTTTTTCCAGGAGATCCCTTGGATGTACCAGGCGTGGATCTTTCTCTTCGTAATAACCCCATTCAATCTGACCGCCTTCCGGGGTGGTGGGATCGCCAGTATCTCGAAGATAAGCTGAGTTACCCTGGTCGCGTAGTAAAGGATAG
>JAOTWM010000462.1 GCA_029862885.1 Gammaproteobacteria bacterium | reverse complement strand
AGCTCAAGCGTGGTTTGGCTGTCGCCTCGGCGGATCGTTTGCGTCGGCAATACAAACGACTGCGCATCGAGTGCTTCCTTAGGACCGAGGATAGGCACCAGGTCCTCATACTCGATCTGCCCCAAGCGCGCGGCGCGGCGCGCTTGTTCGACGGTATGCGCGGCGACCGCAAACACGGGTTGACCGACGTACTGTACAATCTCGGGCGCAAAAATCGGGTCGTCGTCCAACACCGGTCCGTAGTTATTTTTTCCCGGAATATCCGGTGCCGACATCACCGCCACTACACCTGGCGCGGCGAGCACGTTGGCTAGATCAAGTTTTACGATTCGCGCATGGGGGCGAGTGCTCATACCAATCGCAGCGTGCAACATACCGCGCGGCTCAGGGATGTCGTCCGTATACAGCGCGCCACCGCCGACGTGCAGGGGCGCGCTATCGTGCGGCAACGCGGTGCCTACGGCCCCCTTGATAGCCGCCTGTGGCATGGCTTTATCGCCCATCCTGTCGCCCGTATCGATACAGGCTATCCACATTTGCGTGCCCGGTACTTTCAAGATAGAAACGATACAATAAATTCTTACTCACGCTTAAACGGTACTTCGCACTCGCGCGCATATCCCCGATCGGCGTGTAGTCATTTTCCATGGCGCCCATCGCAGCCTGCACGGACGATTCAGACCAATCTCGCCCCACCAACATCTGCTCGCAGGCGTTAGCGCGCTTGGGCGTAGCCGCGACACCACCGTACGCGACTCTAATTTCGCGCACTTTGCCACCCTCCAGCTGCAAACGGTAGGCACCACACACGGCGGAAATATCCTGATCGAATCGCTTCGAAATTTTATAGCTGCGAACATGGGTATCGGGTTCGGGCATAGGAATTCGAATTAACGTCACTACTTCATCTGACCGCCGCGCAGTGGATTGATAGCTGAGGTAAAAATCCTCCAATGCGAGTTCGCGCGTGCCATTTCTGCCGTGCAGCACCACGCTCGTCCCCAATGCAATCAGCACGGGCATCGAATCGCCGATCGGCGAGCCGTTGGCGATGTTACCTCCAAGGGTCGCCGCATTGCGGATTGGCGGCGATGCAAATCGCAGGAATAATTCGTCAAGTTCTGGATAGTGTTCAGTCAGAACCGGAACCGCGTCAGTCACGCTAACGGCCGCACCGATATCGATATGCGACGCGGTGACGTCCACGCGGCGCAGCTCTTCAACATTTCCGACATAGATAAGAGTTTCGAGATCGCGGTGTTGTTTTGTTACCCATAGCCCAATATCCGTACCACCGGCAAGAATGTACGCATCGGAATACTGTTGCAATAGTGTCAACAATTCGTCCAGCCTGGTGGGTGAAAAATAACGCGCGCCATCGCGTTCCAGCATCAACGGCTGTTGTCGCCGCAGTGTACGGAGTGATTTTATGAGCCGATCGTCGTCTGTATAACGATCGTTGTCGGCTCCGAGACTACTCATCTTCTCCGCGGCTTCGACAATCGGTCTATACCCCGTGCAGCGGCACAAATTTCCAGCCAATGCGTCGTCAATATCGCTACGGCTTGGATTCGAATTGGATTTATACAACGCGAATAGCGACATCACGAAACCCGGCGTGCAAAATCCACACTGTGAGCCGTGGCATTCCACCATTGCACGCTGCACGGGATGCAGCTGGCCGTCAGCGGCGGCGAGACTCTCGACGGTTATCAGCGCTTTACCGTCCAGAACCGGCACGAATTGAATACAGGAATTGACCGCGCGATAACGTAATGATCGGCCGGTTTCGGCTAATTCAGCGAGGACTACGGTACAGGCACCACAATCGCCCTCCGCACAACCTTCTTTAGTGCCGGTCCGACGTAAATCCTCACGCAACAACTGCAGGACAGTGCGGGATGGGTCGACATCGCTAAGCGCGATTTCCTCGCCATCCATTAGAAACCGGACTGCGCTAATACTGGATTGTGAAATCATCGCCGATGCGCCCAGACTAAGTCAGAATATCCCGAACTCTTCTATCAACCGTAATTTGTAAATCGGGTTAGCTTCCACGGTAAGTCGAATAGCTCCATGGCGAGACCAACAACGGTACATGGTAATTCTGGCCATCGGCGACCGTAAATCGAAGTGCAATGATATCGAGAAAAGGCGGATCCGGGACTTCGATGCCGGATTTCGAAAAATACTCCCCAACAGCGAACACAAGCTCCCAGGTTCCGGCGCTAAACAGGTCGCCATCCAGTAACGGCTCGTCGGTTCTCCCATCGTTGTTACATACCAGTGTTTTAATATGACGCCGGCCGGAATCCAGAGAATACAACTCAACCGCAATTCCCGATCCAGGTTTGCCTTGCGCGGTATCAAGGACATGCGTGGTCAGACGACCCATCGGTAGACCCTCATAATTACGACATTGTTGATACGATAATTTTCTCTCATCCGCACAGGCTCATCGAGTCGGTACCGACTCGACTCGCACCGAATACGGATTGTTCACTCCCAGTGTACGGATTACACGTTTATAAGGGTAGCAATAAAAATCGACCACCCGATGCCGGGACGGCAACACCATGCTACCAGTGATTGATGGCTGAGGACTGCGCAGCGAATTCACAGCGGCGGCCTAATTAACGCTATTCGAACGGCACCCCAACTCATGAATCACGATAGTCATCCAGACGTGCGCTCAATAACTTAAGGAGGTGCCCGAGCGGCGCCGACTTCGCGCGACCCGCGTGGGCACATATAGCGAAGGATTGCATGATCGGGCCGGGGTTTGCTAGCGCAATATGACACAGCTCGCCGCGATGCAGTTTCTGTTCGATTCCGAACCGGCGGCGGTAAGTCGCATTCCCTGGGGGGTCCGCTCAAACAGAGCTGCGCCATGCTCGGCTTCAACATTCAATATTTGGCGATTCACCGCGGATAGGCGACATGCAGATGGCGAGCGGCTTGCCGAACGGAACCGCAACGGCACACCTCATCGAAATATCTTAGAAATGCGGAGCGGAATGACATAAGTCAAATTTCAATCAAGCATGTATTTAGACCCGATCATGGTCATTGTACCGGCAATAATGTGGGCAGTTAGCGGCTTTTTTATTCGATTCTCTTGGCGCGACTGTCCATACTCACCGCCGTATCGATTACCATAGCGCTATGGACGATCGCATTTATCTGTTCGACACGACGCTGCGCGACGGGGCGCAGACCTATGGCGTCGACTTTACTGTTGCTGACAAGATCGCGATCACCGAGGCGCTCGATCAACTCGGTGTCGACTACATCGAGGGCGGCTGGCCCGGCGCCAACCCGACGGACACCGAATTCTTTGCCGCCCCGCCCGAACTCAGCAACGCCACGTTGGTTGCGTTTGGCATGACGCGGCGCCCCGGCCGATCGGCCCACAATGACATAGGACTCGCACCGATACTTAATGCGCCCGTTTCCGCGGCCTGTTTGGTGGGCAAAGCCTGGGACTTTCATGTCGACGTAGCGCTGGAGATCCCGCGCCAGGAGAACCTCGATATGATCCGCGATTCGATCGCTTTGTGTCATGAACGCAACGGCGAATCAATGTACGACGCCGAGCATTTTTTTGACGGTTACAAGGCAAACCCGGAATATGCGCTCGATTGTCTGCGCGCGGCCCACGACGCGGGCGCTCGCTGGTTGGTATTGTGCGACACCAATGGTGGGACATTACCGCACGAGGTCGAGCGCATCGTCACCGAGGTCTGCGCCCTAATACCCGGCGATCGAATAGGCATCCATGCCCACAACGATACTGGCAACGCTATCGCCAACAGCCTGGCGGCGGTGCGCGCCGGGGCGCGGCAAGTACAGGGTACCCTGAACGGCCTGGGCGAACGTTGCGGTAACGCCGACCTAATCGCGTTAATCCCGAATCTTATTTTAAAGATGGATTACACCACCCAACTCGACGAGCGCGCCCTCAAGCATCTGAGTTGGATGTCGCATTTTTTGGACGAACGGTTGAATCGGCAATCCAATCCGCACGCGCCCTATGTCGGCGCCGCGGCATTCGCCCATAAGGGTGGACTGCATGTCTCGGCGGTGCAAAAATCGCCACAAACCTACGAACATATCGACCCCGAGGTGGTAGGCAATCAGCGCCATATCGTGGTCTCGGATCAAGCCGGGCGTGCCAATGTGATTACCCGCCTGGACGATTTGGGTATCGCATACTCAGACGACAAACTCATCCATCTACTCGAAGCATTAAAACAAAAAGAATTTGAGGGTT
>JAOTWM010000461.1 GCA_029862885.1 Gammaproteobacteria bacterium | reverse complement strand
TCCGCCTTCACAGACCTGGCGGACCTTTTTATACAATCACGCGAAAGAAACTGTGTCACTAGACTTCTTCACTGTACCGACCGCTACGTTCAGAACCCTATTCGTGCTCTTGGTGCCCAGCAATGACCGTAGACGGATCCTCCATTTCAACGTCACGGCCCACCCAACGGCTGCATGGACGGCCCGGCAACTTCTCGACGCCAGTGGACTGGATAATAATCCACAGTATCTGATCCGTAATCGAGACTCGATCTAGGGAGGGCGTTTTCGCAGGCAAGCCGAGGGATTTGGTATTGAGGAGGTCGTCATTGCCCGCCAGTCACCGTGGCAGAATCCGTATGTGGAGCAGGTAGTCGGTTCCATCCGCCGGGAATGTCTGGATCATACAATCGTGTCGGAGAGCGTCACCTCAAGCGCATGCTTTCCCAATACGTAGACTACTACCGTCAAGTGCGAACCCACCTTGCCCTAGGTAAGGATACCCCGGAGGGTCGCGAAATTCAGACGAGAGAACGAGGGAGAGTAGTTTCGTCCAAGCGAGTCGGCGGGCTTCATCATGAGTACTGCCGCATTGCTGCCTAGAAATCATCCACAGACGATTATTCAGGATCGACAACATATACTCAAGCCGCAACGCACCTTTTCCAACCACGGTTGTCCGGGTAAAAAAGCAAAGCACGCTTTCTTGACCTGTCACATTGTTCAAGTTGCTTGCAGATGCTAGATTTAATTTGACTTTAGCAGGCACTAACCAGATGCCAACGATGAAAAGATGCGCATTACCTGATCCGTCGGGATTCTTCGAGATACGTTTCGAGTCCATAGGTGGGCTCGGGGCGCATGCTGCCGGACAGATCCTTGCCCGCGCGGCGGTTCTCAAAATGAATCTCAACGGTGCTCATTTCTCTTCCTATGGTTCCGAGAAGAAAGGATCCGTAGTCCGCTCCTACATCCGCTTGGGGGCAGCCGAAAAGCCCATTCGTACCAGTGCTCCGATCGATTCACCGGACGTCATCGTGGTTTTCCACGGCGCCTTGATGGAACAAGACGTGACGATGGCGGGAATGAAGGACTCGGGAACCCTGATCTTCAACGGTGCAGTCGATGAGGTTCATGAAAAGCTCGAACTCATTCCTTGCGGAACACAGATCGTCAGGATCGATGCGATGAACATTGCTGTTGAGGAGCTATCCCGCCCCAACGCCGTAATGCTCGGGACACTGACCAGGACGCTGCCATTCCTCGACGCTGACATCGTGCTCAAGGCGTTGACCGAGAAGTTTGCCCACCGAAACCCACAAGCAGCAGCCGCCAATGAGCGAGCGTTTCTGCGTGGCGCGCAGGAATTCGAGCTGCTCGAAGGGGTTGGCAAGGGGACCGGCGATCTGCCCGTCATCCGGCCGAGCCCGGTGCTGGGCTACGAGACGGCGCCCATCGGCGGTGTCATTCCGTACCCAGGAAACACGGTTTCCAATGATCTTTCCACGTCCCGGACCGGCTTGATGCCGCTGTTTAAAGAACAGGACTGCATCCACTGCGGATCGTGCGCTACAGTCTGCCCGGATTTTTGCTTGGTCTGGAGCCACGAAGAAGGCAAAGTTGAGAAAACCAATGGTGATTCTGCGGTCACCGTGCGTCTAAAGGGCATCGACTACCAGTAT
This sequence comes from Gammaproteobacteria bacterium, assembly GCA_029862885.1. Classification (GTDB taxonomy): domain Bacteria; phylum Pseudomonadota; class Gammaproteobacteria; order Arenicellales; family JAOTWM01; genus JAOTWM01. The sequence continues at coordinate 2,664 of JAOTWM010000461.1, read as the reverse complement.
TGCAAGGGATGCATGCGCTGTATTGAGACGTGCCCGACCGAGGCGATGACACGTGTAACGGAAACGCCGGGCTTGGCAGATCAACTGCGGGTGCCGTTGTTTGCACAGAGCACCCCAACCAATTGAGGTGCACCGGCGAGGAAGATAAAGATGGCGACTGAACTCCATGCGGTCCTAAAGGAGCCCAAACACGCACCACCATCCGGCGGAGCTGCCAAGCAATCGACGGATTTTCTGAGTGGCAATGAAGCAGCGGCCAGGGCGGCAAAAGACATCGGTTTTCACGTGATGGGATATTTCCCGATCACACCTTCCACCGAAGTGGCTGAAACCCTCTCAAAAATGCAGGCCAACGGCGAACACGACATCGTCATGATCCCGGCCGATGGTGAGCATGGCGCAGCCGGTATCTGCTATGGCGCAGCACTCGGCGGCGGGCGGGTCCTGAATGCGACTTCGTCCCAGGGCTTGCTTTATGCCCTCGAGCAACTGCCGGTTCAGTCCTCCACCCGGGTTCCCATGGTGCTGAACGTGGCCACGCGTGCGATATCCGGCCCGCTGGATATCCGTTGCGACCACTCGGATATCTATTTCGCTCTAAACACCGGCTGGATCATGCTGTTGGCCCGGGAACCGCAGGCGGTGTACGACATGAATCTGGCCGCGATTCGGATCGGTGAAAACATCGATGTCCGCCTGCCGGTACTGGTTGCCTATGACGGTTTCTTCACCAGCCACCAGAAACGGCGCGTGGTGTGCATTGAAGATCAGGAAAAACTGAAAAACTTCCTCGGCGAGGTCGAAACGCCGTTCACGGCACTGGACCCGAAACACCCGGTGACCTTCGGTCCCTACATGAACGATCCAGACCTGATTAACAACAAGAAACAGCATTCGCTGGCGATGGAAGCTGCGCGAAAGTTGATACCGGAGGTGTTCGCCGAACTTTATGAACTGACCGGCCGGCATTACCCGGTGCTCGATTCCTACCACATGGACGATGCCGAGGTGGCCGTGGTGATGCTCAACTCAGCCGCCGAGACCGCCAAGGAAGTAGCCGACCAGATGCGCGCAGAAGGGCATAAAGTCGGCGTGCTGTCGGCCAATGTGCTGCGGCCGTTTCCAGCTGATTTGTTTCGCAAGGAGTTGTCGGGCGTCAAAGCGATCGTGGTCGGGGATCGTGCGGATTCCTATGGCGCAGACGGTGGCAACCTGTCATTGGAAGTTCGCGCGGCGATTCAGATCGATCCTGATAACCGGACGAGGGTGCTGACCCGGATTTACGGGCTGGGCGGCAAGGATTTCGTTGACAGCGATGCTGAGCAGTTCTTCAGGGAAGCGCTGGAAGCAGCAGAAACCGGTCGCGTGGACGAGCCTTTTGCCTACCACGGAATTTATGCCGGTGACCCGGAAAAAAAGGTTGCCCACGGCCTGCCCGCCATCGAACGCGCCGAAGTCACGCGTGGCATGGCCACGGTCACCGAAGATGCCGAAAACGGTAAGCTGAAGGTGGAACTCAAGCCTTTGTGGGCCATGACTGAAATGCCCAGCCGGATCGCACCCGGGCACGGCGCCTGCCCCGGTTGCGGCGCATTCCCCGTGTTGCACCAGGTGTTCAGCGTGCTCGAAGGCGACATTGTGGTGCTGTTCCAGACGGGCTGCGCGATGGTAGTCACGACTGGCTATCCGAAGACCGCCCACCGGATAACCTATATTCACAACCTGTTCCAGAACGGTGCGGCAACCCTGTCGGGCCTGGTGGAGATGTATGACGAGTTGATACGGCGCGGCGAGTTGCCCGATTCACCGGACATCACGTTCATCATGGTTACGGGCGACGGCGGCATGGACATCGGCATGGGGTCGGCGCTGGGTGCAGCGCACCGGAATCACCACATGATGATCCTGGAATACGATAACCAGGGTTACATGAATACCGGTGCCCAGCTGTCCTATTCGACTCCGCTCGGGCACCGTACTTCCACCAGCGAAGTCGGCCCCAATCGGCGCGGTAAAATCTCGCATCACAAGGACACAGCGCAAATCTTCGCTGCAACCCACGTGCCCTACGTATTCACGGCCAGTGAAGGCTACCCGGAGGACCTGATGCGTAAAGCCGCCAAGGCCCAGTGGTATACGAAGCGCGAAGGCATGACCTACGGCAAGATTTTATCTTTCTGCCCACTCAACTGGACCACGACAGATGATGCGGCAGAATCAGTGCTACAGGTCGCGATCGATTCCTGCTTCTTCCCGATTTACGAGGTCGAGAGGGGAATCACCAACATCACTTACGATCCTGAACTGCTTGACCGGCGCCGCAAGGTATCCGACTGGCTGGGCCAGATGGGCAAGACCAAGCACCTGATGGCGCAGGGCAACGAGCAGCGCCTGGCAGCGATCGAGTTGGAAGTCGAGCGGCGCTGGCGGCGCATCAAAGCCATGCACGAACATCCGGAGCTTTGACCCATGGCAAAAATTCTCGAGAAACGCCAACTCACACCCATCACCAAGCTGTATCGCGTGCATGCACCACTGATAGCAGCGGCCGCCAGGGCGGGCCAGTTTGTCATCGTGCGGATCCGGGAGGGCGGTGAGCGCATTCCGCTGACGATCACGGATTATGACCCCGAGAATGGCCTGATCACGCTGGTGGTGCAGGAG
>JAOTWM010000495.1 GCA_029862885.1 Gammaproteobacteria bacterium | reverse complement strand
TCAGCCAATGATTTTTCTGCCCGGAACGGGCGCGAGCGATTGCGTCTTCATCGACAAACAGCGCCCGTAGATCGGGTTCCCTGAGTATGTGCGAGTAAAATCGATCCAACATTTCGTCCATCGCCGATTCTAGAATATCTTTGGCGTTTCGCAGCTCCGCCACGGCGTTGCCATCGATGTCTAGGAACCTCAGACGTTCCTCCATCATTTGCGTATGCGGCATATCTCTACCTCTTGAATCGATTCTTATCGGCTACATAAACTGTTAGTCGGAGCTGCATCTCTCATGATGACAGGCTAGGCAGTCCCGTATTTGGTTTCGACCTCGACGCCGAGTTCCTTCAGAAATCCCGTGGGCAGTATGCCCCCGGCGCTTATAATGACCGCGTCGTTCGCAATGCGCAGTAGCTGCCCCTTCTGTTCAATCTCAACATACTCCTCGCCGATGGACTGAACATTGGATTCGAGCAGAATCTCGATTCTGCCTTCGAGCTTGGCATTTTCGAGTTTCAGCCTGTTCTTCTTCTTTGCTCTTGAAAATGCTTGCGACCTATATGAGAGAGTAACCGTTGTTCCGGGTTGCGCGCTGATCATCAGCGCGCTCTCGAGGGCACTGTCACCACCACCAACCACGAGCACTTTCAAATTCCTGTATTGCTCGGGGTCTATCAAGCGATAGGTGACTTTCGATAGCTCCTCGCCCGGTACGCCGAGTTTTCGTGGGGTCCCGCGTCGACCGATTGCCAATAATACGGCGCGCGCTGAGTATCGATTCCGAGTCGTGACTATATCGAAACTGTCGCCGTCTTTATTGATGGACTCTAGCCTTTCCTTGAAACTAATCTTCAAATGGGTGCGTTCGACTACTTTTTGCCAATATGCAAGTAGCGTTTCTTTGGTTGTTTCGGTGAATTTCATTTTCCCTATGAGCGGTAACGTTGCCGGCGCGGTCATAACCAGCTTCCGTCGTGGGAAACTAGCCACGGTTCCGCCGAGAGAGTCTTGTTCCAGTGTCACGAAGCTTAGCTGGTGCTGCTTGGCGGCGAGCGATGCCGCAATACCCGATGGTCCGGCACCAACAATGACGACGTCTAATGTGCCATCGCGCGCGCCGCCCACTTTCTCGACGATGCATTCCATGGCTTGCCGGCCCTGTTCGATGGCGTTTCGGATCAAGCCCATGCCGCCCAGTTCGCCGGCGATAAAGATTCCGGGAATATTGGTCTCAAAGTTTGGCTTTACGTTCGGGATATCGACGCCGCGGCGCTCGGTTCCGAAGACCAGAGTGATCGCATCGACCGGACAGGCTATTTTGCAGGCTCCATGACCGATGCAGTCAGTTGGGCTCACCAGTTTGGCCTTTCGCCTTACCATCCCGAGGACCTGATGCGCTGGCATTTCTGGACAGGCCGACACGCAAGATGCGCACCCAATACACTTATTGAGATTAATTACGGGGTGCAAGGACACGGGATCGAGAAGGCCAGCTTCTCGACTCTCCTCGAGAGTTTCCACGCTCGCTCGCTGCTGTCGCCGTTGCTTTCGAATGTAGAACAGCAGGATAAGCGCTATCGGCGTTCCGTAGACAGCGAAGCCTAAGAGCTCAAAGTCCATGGTGGGTAATGCTTCTCAGTAGCAAACAGTGGCTAAATCAGACGTTGACACGACATCAGCCAAACGGTGAGTTGTCCTTAGAGAAGTGTGCACCGAGACGCTGCATTGGTGCACCCTGTCGCTCCATGGCGACGCTCTCTTCTGCCGAATCGTCCTGTATCGAACCTCAGTTGCGCCTATTATTGTGTTAACGATTTGGGCTGCGGCGGCGAATGCAAAAGCGCGGCTAACGACCGCGGATGGCCCGCTAGCAGACTTAATTATTGCGCAAGCCCGTCGCAGCCAGGCCGGATAACTCACACGCTTAATTGCAATACTGTTAAGTCCGACCAAGAAATCAGGATCGAGAGTGAGACAAAGTGCGGACGGCATTAGTGGCCGCTAAGCAAAGGACCAAACCAGCATGGCTGTATCGGATCACGTAAACCTGGATCAATTCATGGCGGGGCTGAAGCGACGGAACCCTGGTGAAACCGAGTTCCATCAAGCAGTCTATGAAGTGGCATCGAATGTTTTCGACTATATCGAAGACAAGGAAATCTACCATGAGATGCAGATTCTGCGCCGCATCGCCGAGCCTGATCGCATCGTGATATTTCGCGTCTGCTGGGAAGACGACAATGGCAACATTCGCGTCAATCGCGGCTATCGCGTGCAAAACAATAACGCCATCGGTCCTTATAAGGGTGGCATTCGCTTTCATCCAAGTGTTAATTTGAGCATTCTCAAATTTCTCGCATTCGAGCAAACGTTCAAAAACAGCCTTACGGACTTACCCATGGGTGGCGGCAAGGGCGGCGCCGACTTCAATCCCAAGGGCAAATCCGACAACGAGATCATGCGCTTCTGTCAGTCGTTCATGACTGAACTGTACCGACACATCGGTGCCGACATCGACGTTCCAGCCGGCGATATCGGCGTGGGAGCCCGCGAGATTGGTTACCTGTTTGGGCAATACAAACGGCTCACCAACCGATTCACCGGCGTCCTCACAGGCAAGGGCATGGAATTTGGAGGCAGTCCAATCCGCAAGGAGGCCACGGGCTATGGAACCGTATACATGATGGATGACATGCTGACGCGGCGCGGGCACTCTATTGAGGGCAAAACTTGCTTGATTTCCGGTGCCGGTAACGTCGCGATTTACGCCGCAGAGAAGCTCATCGAGCTCGGCGGTAAGGTCGTGACGATGTCTGATTCGTCTGGATACATTTACGACAAGCACGGTATCGACGCCGACAAGCTGGCCTACCTCACGGACTTGAAGGTCAATCGACGTGGCCAGCTTTCAGAGTACGCCGAGAAGACGCATGCCAAGCACTTTTCGAGCCAACGCCCTTGGAACGTACCGTGCGATCTCGCTATTCCCTGTGCTACCCAGAATGAAGTAAGTCGCGCCGACGCCCAGACACTCATACGCAACGGCTGTATCGCGGTTTCCGAGGGGGCCAATATGCCGGTCGAGCAGGATGGAATTAAGGATTTCGTGAAAGCGAGGGTCTTGTTTGCACCAAGCAAGGCCGCAAACGCGGGCGGCGTCGCTATCTCGGGCCTAGAAATGAGTCAGAACAGCGTACGCGTGACCTGGAGCATCGACGAGCTGCAAGCACGGTTACGCAATATCATGCGCGACATTCACGACCGTTGTGTCGAGTTCGGCAGCGAGCCCGGCAACGACTACATCGACTACGTAAAAGGGGCCAATGTCGCCGGGTTCATCAAAGTCGCCAACGCGATGGTCGCCTATGGCGTAGTTTGAGCAGTCGCTTCCCATACGGCTCGAAAAAAGCCCGCGCCACATCAAAATATCGACCTAAGAATCAATAACAACCTGGGTGAAGCTGCGGCAAATACGACCGGCTTCTATTTGATCCAATCTCAAGACTCATTCGTAATGGGCCAATAGCGAAAGCCATTCACGGTTGGAGTGTTCTGGGGGTGTCCAGGCTCCGCTCGAGAACACTGTACACACGCGACGGTCTTATGATTACCCCAGCTCTCGACTACTTCGGCCCCTTCAGCGTACTCACTTCCGTGAGCGATGGCGCGGCCCTTAGCCCGACATTCGATCTCCCGTAACGCCAGACACAGTAGCTCCCGTCATCAGCGAGCCGATTATGTTGTTGACCACCTCGAGGCGCCTCTGCTCCTAGCCTCTTCCAATACTCGCCAGCAAGTCATACGTATATCCCCGAGTTAGTCGCGTAGCAAGCCGACTCATATCATCATTCATGCGGCGGCCCGAAGACACTGGGGGAAGATTATGTCATATGGCCCGAAAACGATCGCTGGCATCGTACTCGTGTTTTCGCTTATTAGCCGAACGAGTGCCGACG
>JAOTWM010000460.1 GCA_029862885.1 Gammaproteobacteria bacterium | reverse complement strand
GAACTAAAGCGCCGCCGTGACGAGGCCCGTGCCGAAGGCCGGCTGTACGGCATCGGTTACGCCGCGGTGGTGGAACCGAGCCAGTCCAACATGGGCTATATCTCGACATTGAAGACGGCGGAAGAACGCGAACGGACCGGGCCGAAGGACGGTGCAGTCGCGAATGTCACGGTGAGCGTCGACGCGTTGGGCTCGGTGAGCGTGGTTGGCGATTCGGTTCCACAAGGTCAGGGACACCAAACGGTTTTGGCTCAGATTGTGGCCGATTGCTTGGGGCTAGAAATCGACGATATCACCGTGAATCTCGAAACCGATACTCAGAAAGACGGTTGGTCGATCGCGGCCGGCAACTATTCGTGCCGATTCGCCCCGGCGGTAACCAGCGCGGCCGACGCGGCGGCTTGTAAAGTGCGCGATAAACTGGCTCGCATCGCCGCGCAACGACTCAACGTCCCGCCGGAGCGCGTGGAGTTCGTCGGCGGCCGGATCCAGGCCCAGGGCAATCCCGACAATAGCCTTGAATTTCGACGTGTGGGCGGTCTCGCGCATTGGTCACCGAGCAGCCTGCCGGACAACGAGGAATCCGGTGTGCGCGAAACGAGTTCGTGGAACGCACCGGAACTTACGCCCACGAATGCCAAAGACGAGATCAATACTTCGCTAGCGTACGGTTTCGGATTCGATTTTTGTGGCATAGAGATCGACCCGGATACCGCTACGGTACGCATCGACAAATATGTCACGGCCCACGATTGCGGTACGATACTGAATCCCGGTATTGCCGAAGGTCAAATTCGCGGTTCGTTTGCGTCGTCGCTCGGGGCAGCATTGTATGAAGAGTTTGTGTACGACGCGGACGGCTCGTTTAAGTCGGGAACATTCGCCGAATATCTCGTCGTCACGGCCCCCGAAGTCCCCGAGTTGGTGATCGTGCACCCGACTCCGCACCCGTCACCGTTTACGCGGCTCGGCGCGAAGGGCATCGCCGAAGGCAATCAGTACAGCACTCCGGTTTGTCTCGCCAACGCCGTGGCCGATGCGCTGCACCATGAAGACATCGAATTACCGCTGACCCCGGCGCGCATCAGCGAATGGCTTAACGAACTCGAACCGGCCGCACCCGACGATGCCGAGCCGCCACAGCCCATAGCCGATGGAAAACCGACTCTATGCGGCGACGGAGAGACGTCATTCGAGGCCACGCCGGAGCAAGTGTGGCCGATGCTGCTGGACGCGGAGATACTCGGCAGCGTCATACCGGGATGCCGCGAGTTAATCGAGACCGCCGACCACAACTACCGCGGCGTGATGAACCTGGGCGTCGGCCCGGTGCGTGGCCAATTCGAGGCGCGCATTTCCCTATCCGAACTATGTGAATCGGAATCGCTGACGTTAAACGGCGCATTGACCGGGCCATTAGGATCGTCTCATGGCACCGGTTGGGTCACGCTCGTACCGCAACAAGACGGAACGTTGCTTCGCTATCGCTACGAAATCCACTTGGCTGGCAAAGTTGCGGCCGTGGGGGGTCGCATGCTGAATGGCGCAACCCGTGCTCTTTTCGCGCAATTCTTCAAAGCCCTGGGGCGACATGCGGAGGTCCAAGCATCGCCGGACCAACCTGCGCCACCCCGTAAGAAATCATGGCGCGAGCGCCTTGGGTTCAAGAAACCTCCGCAAGAGTCATGAAACCCCCCACATTCGATTACGTGCGCGCCGAAAGTGTGCAAGAAGCGGTGCAAACCCTGGCTGCAAACGGCGATGAAGCGCGGGTGCTGGCGGGCGGCCAGTCGCTGATGGCAATGCTGAACATGCGCTTGTTGCATCCGAGTGTCATCGTCGATATCGGTGCGATCGACGCGCTCAACTACGTACGCATCGACGGCGACGAGGTTGAGATTGGTGCTGCGATGACCCAAGCGGAACTGTGGAAGCGACCGGAGTGCCGACAGCATCTGCCGTTGCTCACCAAAGCCTTGCCCCATATCGGCCACTGGCAAACCCGCAACCGCGGCACGATCTGCGGCTCGCTCGCACACGCCGACCCGAGTTCGGAGCTGCCGTTATGTCTGGCGGTAACGGAGGGGTCGGTGGTATTGGAAAGTCAAAGCGGGCGGCGCGTGATCAAGGCCGATGACTTTCAGACCGGCATGTTGAGTACCGCCAAGCGCGAGGATGAGATGCTCATCGCCGCGCGTTTTCCCAAAGCACGGCCGGGTATCGGCTACGGATTCTCCGAGTTCGCGCGCCGCCACGGTGATTTCGCGATTGTCGCCGTCGCCGCGGTCGCCGACGGCTCAACCATTAGAGTAGCGGTGGGTGGCATTGCCGATCGTCCGGCCGTACTCAGGCTCGGCGATACCGATGCGATGGACGAAATGTTAAATCGATTCGCCTGGGAATTAGGCGGCACCGACGATATCCATGCGACCGCCAAGCTTCGTCGCAATCTGGTGCGCACGTTGGGCAAAAAAACGATTGAGGACGCGCTTGCATGCCGCGGTTGAATAAAGACCAACGAAGTTTGGTTTCGTTGACGTTAAACGACGAGGCGGTTTCTGGGCATGCCGAGCCGCGTATGTTACTGAGCGACTTTCTTCGTCATGAACTGGGCGCCACGGGCACCCATGTCGGTTGTGAACACGGCGTTTGTGGGGCATGTACCGTGCGGCTCGACGGAAAGGCGATACGCTCGTGTTTGACGCTTGCGGTGCAAGTTCAAGGCCGTAAGATCGATACGGTGGAGGGACTCGCGGATCGCGACGGCACGTTATCACCGCTGCAACAAGCGTTTCGTGAATGCTTCGCTTTGCAATGCGGTTTTTGCACGCCGGGATTTCTTATGACGATCAGCGAGTTCCTCGAACAATACGACGAGCCGAGCGATGCCGAGATCCGCGACGCACTGAGTGGGAATATATGCCGATGCAGTGATTACAATGCCATCGTCGCTGCAGTCAAACAAACGATCCGTCAGGTCAAATCGGTTACGTCGTAGCCGTGCGCGCGATCGTCATTCATGAGTACGGTCCCATCGGCACGCATCGCGTCGAAGACGTCGCGGCGCCACAAGCCGGACCCGGCGAGGTCGTTGTAGCGGTAAAGGCCGTCGGCCTGAATTTTCCCGATGGACTCATGTTGCAAGGAAAGTATCAGAATAAACCCGACCGATTGCCATTCGTTCCCGGTCGCGACGCGAGCGGCATCGTCACCGAAGTCGGCACCGGCGAAAGTCGCTTCCGGATCGGAGACCGGGTACTCGTGCAGGTGTTCAGTGGTGCGTTTGCCGAATTTGTCGCGGCGCCCGAGCAACGTTGCTTCGCGATGGCAGACGATCTCGATTTTGTTCCGGGCGCAGCAATGATTACACCGTACCACACCGCATTTGTCGCGGCCGTTTTGCGCGGCGATGTTAAAGCGGGCGAAACCGTGCTCGTTACCGGCGCAGCGGGTGGCGTAGGCCTCGCCGCCGTACAATTGTTAAAGGCGCGTGGCGCACGCGTAATCGCAGCAGTATCGTCGCAGGAAAAGGCCGATCTTGTCGTCGATCGCGGCGGCGCGGACAATGTCATCTTTACGCATTTCGATGATTTGAAGGGCGCATTCCGCTCACAGATCGCATCGATCACCGGGAATACCGACGGCCGCGGCGTCGATCTTGCTATCGATACGGTGGGCGGTGACGTATTCGATGCATGTTTGCGTATTTTGAAATTTGCGGGCCGGCTAGTAATCGTTGGATTCGCCGACGGGCGGATACCGGCAGCCAAGGCCAATTATCTGTTGTACAACAACCTGACGGTGATGGGTGCGCCTCTCGACGTGCACTTCAAACATGCGTTCGAGGAAATCGAACAGGGCGCGACCGAGATTGGTAGGCTGTACACCGAAGGGCGGATCGATCCGCAAGTTATGCAAACCCTGCCGCTTGAGCAGTTTGTGGAAGGCTTTGACTTGATATTATCCCGGCAAGTCAAGGGTAAGGTGGTATTGACGTTGTAGTTGGATTGTTAGACGCCGGATTTCGCGTACGCTCTATCCGGCCTACGGGTACACGTCCGCAAAGGCACGTAGGACAATGTAGGCCGATGTAATGGTCTCCTCCCTCTTTATTATTCGGCGTCGTAATGCGCCATGATGGGGATGTGTTACTTCCATCAACGAAAGAAGAAGGAGACCGAGATGCAGATTACAACGATGGGTTTGGATATAGCAAAGCACGTGTTTCACCTGGTGGTGTGTGACGGTCGGGGAAAGGTAGTGAAGAAGAAGCGGCTGCGTCGGGGCCAGTTGTTGAGTTACTTCGCCCAGTTGCCGGTGTCGTTGGTGG
>JAOTWM010000459.1 GCA_029862885.1 Gammaproteobacteria bacterium | reverse complement strand
GTCCTTGCTCTCGCTCATTACCTACGTCCCTGTAGGCAATAGCTGGGCTATTACTTACGTTCCACGCCTTGATCTTGATCATTTTGAATCCCAACTTGATTCACCCAGACTTATGCAGAGGTTCCTTAATTCGTGCGTACTCAGGGGTTGTGCCGTTGCCTACCGAACTCCGTGCCGATAATTACGTAAACTGAGCCCGAAATTCGAACAATGTTTATTGCGGGAACTGACCAGGATCAGCGCGCCTCGAACTGCATCGTAATATCGGCGAGACCAAATAGTAAAGAATCGAATCACCTGTTTAGGTATTGTTCTATGACGACACATCTCAAAATCGCAATCCTCGCAGCCTGTACCCCTCTTGTGGGACTTCCAACCGGCGAGGCCGCCGACACCTGGCCGGTATCGAGCGAATGGGCGCGTTCCAACATCTAAATCCAGTTCGGCAATGCGAAAGACGAGTTTGTCGTGGTGCCGGACAAGCTGACACTACGTGCTGACAACCTCTACCGTATCGTGATCGCGAACCCGAGTCAGCACACTCATATCATCGCGGTCCTTAATCTGTCCGGCCAAGTGCTGACGACCGACGTCCGGCGCTATTCGGTCAACCGGTCTGTCGCGCCCGACCCGAGCAACGCGGGGCTCGGGCCGTCGTCGCTTACGCCACTGCCGGGCAAGGCGTTCGCCATGCAACTCGCCCCAATGCAAACGGCCGAGTGGTATCTGAAACCCACGATGGAAGGCACGTTCAAGATCCGTTGCGCGATGCCCGAACATGCTTTAGCTGGCGCATGGAAGCGACGGTCGAGGTTCTATAGACCAACCCCACCGCTCCGTTCGCGGACGGTTGATCCATCGACACAAAGCGGGCCGCCTCTCCTTCGGGACCGGTGGCCCGATAAATTGGGAGACCTAGCCCGCATATTGCATGAAGGGTTCGGAGTTCAGGGGAATTCGGGCTAAGGATTCGGGACGATCGTCCGAAGATTCATAGCCGCAGCTATGGATCAAGGATGATCGTGTCGAATACGACGCCCGATTTTTCTGGGAACTTCGAACAGGACAAACTGCACACCGGACCCGGGTTCCAAAACACGGAGTAATTGACTGCTCCGCAAACACGTCGTTCATCCGCCATGCCGCTGCACGGGCCGCACGGTTCTCCCATCGGCATAACGTCGAACTGCTCGCCAGCTCCTCCATCCGATCCACCGCCGTTCGCAAGGCAACGTCCCGACGCAACGCCTCGTGATCGTTCAGATATTCTTGGCTAACGCAGGTGCTCAGCCTGCCGGGTCGCGCCGCATCCCCTCGCATGCGAATCTGGCGGGCGCTTAAGTCCGCGGGGGTTGGAATCTTACGAGACGGAGCCTACGTCTTGCCCCAGAACCCCGCCCACCAGGCGATATTTGATAAACAGGCACAACAAGCCCGGGCGCTGTCGGGCAGCGCCTACATTTTTAACCATTCCTCTGATTCAAAAACCGTCGACGACGACGATATTCGGACCTTGTTTGATCGAACTTCAGAATATGCAAGCTGGAATGAACGGGTCGCGACGTTTAATAATCGGTTTAGAAAAATGGATGAGCCGGCAGCGCGTAGAGAAGAAGCCCTGCTCAGGCGTGACCTTGACGCTATCGTTAATATCGATTTCTTTGGCGGGCGGCACAAAACCGATTACATCCGGGCGATGCAAGACCTCAGCAGTCGCCTCAACCAACATTTTTCACCGCACGAACCGACTGGGGCAAGTGGAGAAATCGAGATCAGAAAAAAGAGCGAGTTCCGTAAACGCATCTGGGCCACCCGAGCCAATCTATGGGTGGACCGCGTTGCCTCGGCCTGGCTCATTAAACGCCACATTGACGCTGGCGCCAAATTTCTGTCGCTGGCCAAACCTGCGGCTTGCCCAGCTGACGCCGTTGGTTTCGATTTCGATGGGGCGGCGTTCAGCCATATCGATCGGCTCGTCACTTTCGAAGTATTGGTAGAGAGTTTTCAGCTTCATTCGGATATTGCATTAAGCAGAACTGGTGAAATGGTTCACTACCTTGATGTCGGTGGAATCTCCGTGGCTGAGAGCGCAGGGTTTCTCGCGCTGATATCCGGGGCAAAAAACCGATCTACAGACGACGATATTTTTGCCAGGCTCGCGTACGGCCTGCTTGATAATCTCTATGCTGCCTATAGCGCTCCAAGCGCAACGAAATCAGGTCCGATTACGCCGACAGCGCTAACCAGCAAGGGAACACGATACCGATTGAAAATGAGGTTTCATTCAGTCTCGCATTGAAGTTTTGGTTAAAGCTAGGGTTCATCAGCTTCGGCGGGCCCGCCGGGCAAATCAGCGTGATGCATCAGGAACTCAGAGCATTGGGATACGATGCCAAAACGTTGCAAGGCGGCGTGGCCGCCTGGAGTGCCATGGGCTATGCGACTACGCCGACGGAGTGAGCTTCGTCTTCGGCACCTACTATTTCCTGTTCAGGGTGACGCAGGAGGAGTCAGATTCGGACGAATCGCCAACCACTCCCTGAGAGCCTGGTCGCCATCGAGAGCACGGCCATCGTTATGCAATTTTTGAAATCTATATGTTTCAATACTCTTTACCTGCTCCGCCATCCAAGCCCCTGACAGCGATGCGGCATCTTCAAACCGGACCCCTGTTTCGAATACTCCGCTTGCGGCCCGGCACCAAACTACTTCGGAATCGACTTCGATTGGGGGTCGACAAACCGGCACACGTAGATGAACGGATGTACCTGGCTCCATGTGTGACAGGGCTTCAAAGCTCATTCCTCCTTGACTAAGGTTGCGCGTGCGACAGGTAGTATCATCGTCGCCGCCGACACGCCCGAGCATTACCGGAATGTCCGTCGGATATCGGCTATATCGTCGTATCCCATCTGAAACGTTCATTTGTCCCACCCCCAAAACAGTCAATGACTCATCAATTCACTATAGCCATGAACTTCGTGCCTAACAAGATTAAGGTTAAGACGGAATCGCCATATTTTGGCAAGCCCGCCAAAATACCGTACGAATGGTGTCATATTGCCGTTCATCACCAGATTAGCCAGCACAGGCAACGCCATGAAATACAGGGTGACGAAGCAATTATTTTTAATTCCTACCGCCACCTTTTTATCCCATTCACTACTTGCTCTTCTTTACAATAAGCCGTCCTCCTTATGCAAGGGATATGCTGCTTTGTCGGCATCGAATCCCCACAGCCATCTAGCCTAGTATTTGCCCCGCTTGTTCTGGACTGCCCGCGCATTTTTCCGGGCCCAGACTTCGGATTTTTCGCTATCCTCAGCCAGAATGGTCTTGGACTCCCATTCCTTGAATTGCTCTGCATCATGCGCGTCTTAATGAAGACGCTCGATGCATGGGTAGCTTATGCGCTACCGCGAACCAGCAGGTCCGCTCATCGTGATGCGTGTGCTCATTTGGCGGGAAGCCATCCGGGTTATTCAGAGTACTGATATGAAACTCGATGAGGTCACTACCGACCTCCCGATTACCACTTGACCCGATCGGTGGTGAACACTACGAAGGCAATCACAGGCGCGCCGGCGTGGTGTCGACAACTCCGGCAGTGACAATATCCAGACCCTCCCGAAGCACCAGTCGCCTCAAATCGAATCGCTCGGCACATGCATCCGCCTGTCGGTACTTGCGTCGGATCTGCCATTAGCATCTCTCGCTTCAGTGGCTGTCGCTGGAGTTTTGCGTATAACGATTGCGCCGACGATTCCTTCAGTTGGTAATTTCGTGCACGGTTCGTTTACGACGCCGAAACCAGGTCATACCGAGCAACAAACCGATGAGTGCGCCGCTCACATGCGCGACGAGATTGACGGCACCCATCTCCTCCTCTGAGAGGAGATGATAAACGTCGAACCCGATGTACCACAGCGCCAGCAGCCAGGCCGGCACCGCGACGGTACCGAAACGTATCAGAAACCACCAGAAGCAGCGTATTTTACCGGTCGGCCATAAGTACGTGAGCAGAGCCATCATGCCCATGACGACTCCCGAGAGGCCAACGGTCGGAAGCGGGTCGCTCGCTGACGCCATCGCCAGCGAATAGCTGATGCTCGTACCAAATGACATCAGCAGCACGACTATGGCGAAAGACAAACTGCCGACGATCAACTCGACCGCGGTCGCAAAAGCAAAGAAAAAGACCAAATTACCGATGACGTGATCCCAGCCGCCGTGAGCAAAATTGGCGGTCAGCATAGTAACCGGATCCCAGGAGCCGGGATGATACCAAAGTTGTTTTGTCTTCAGTGGCGGGACGGCCCACCGGTAGGTCG
>JAOTWM010000458.1 GCA_029862885.1 Gammaproteobacteria bacterium | reverse complement strand
GAGACACACTACGCGAATGAATGCTCTGCCAACTCCCGATCTCGCTAAAACAGTGGCGCCGCGATCATCGATACATTGCGCGCGTACGGCTGCATAATCGGCCGCGATGCATCCACTTTTGACGATAGCGGTCAAGGCCGCACGCCGCGCCGGCCACATCATTGTACGGCATCTCGATCGCCTGGATCGCATCGACGTGCAGACCAAGAGCCGCAACGACTTTGTAAGCGACGTCGATCGGTTCGCTGAAGATGAAATCCTGCAGGTCATCAGGGCTACCTATCCGGATCATTCGATTCTGGCTGAAGAAAGCGGGCGACAACGCGGAACGGAAGACTACGAATGGATCATCGATCCGCTCGACGGTACGACGAACTTCCTGCATGGGCATCCCCAGTTTTCGGTGTCCATCGCGGTACGCCATCGCGATCATATTGAACACGGCGTGGTATTCGACCCACTGCGAAACGAGCTGTTTACCGCGTCCCGTGGCAGCGGCGCGCACCTGAATGAGCGCCGAATCCGGGTAAGCCGTGTGCACCGCTTGCGCGACGCGCTGTTGGGCACGGGGTTCCCCTTTAAAACGCTTCAACACCTCGATGCTTGGATGGCCACTTTCCAATCGTTGCTGACGCGTAGCAGCGGCATCAGGCGTGCCGGCTCGGCAGCGCTCGATCTCGCCTATGTCGCGACAGGCCGTTTCGATGGCTTTTGGGAAATGGATCTACGAGAGTGGGATCTTGCCGCGGGTTGTTTGTTGGTGGAAGAAGCCGGAGGTCTGGTGGGCGATCTGAACGGCGGTCAGGAACACCTTGCGAGCGGCCATATCCTCGCCGCCAACGCCGCCCTTTTTGGAGACATGTTGGAAATTATCCGCGCCCGCATCGAATCCCAAGCCCGCCACACCCGCGGCGAAACGTAGGTGCATGTGCAGGCTGCCGCAAACCAACAGTTGCCGCCGACGACCTGCCTCCGGCACCCTCGCCGATGACTAAGTCCGCCTCGGAACACACGCCGATGATGCAGCAATACCTGCGCATTAAGGCAGAACACCCCGATACGCTGGTGTTTTATCGTATGGGTGATTTCTATGAATTATTCTACGACGACGCGAAACGCGCCGCGGAATTATTAGACATTACCTTGACCGCGCGAGGGCAATCGGCGGGCGAGCCAATTCCGATGGCGGGTATTCCACACCACAGCGCTGATCAATATCTCGCAAAACTGGTAAAACAGCGCGCAACAGTGGCCATCTGCGAACAAATCGGCGACCCGAGGACCGCCAAAGGCCCGGTCGAACGTAAAGTAGTTCGAGTCGTTACGCCGGGCACATTAATCGAAGAGACGCTACTCGACGAGCGCCGCAGTAATTGGCTCGCCGCGTTTTTCACGGGCGCCGACGGCTTTGGACTGGCCGCACTGGAACTTTCATCCGGCCGGTTTACGGCCAAACAAGTCGCGACTCAGGAATTGTTGACCGCGGAACTCGAGCGTCTAGACCCGGCCGAGACGCTTGCCGACGAAAGCGCCGACTCATCGCTGCATGAGCTCCAACAACGCTACCACGCCAAACCCGTGCCATCGTGGTTCTTTGATTTCGACCGTGCCAGTCGTTTACTGGCTGACACGTTCGGCACCCGCGATTTGTCGGCATTCGGTTGCGATCCGTACCCCCTCGCCGTGAGTGCCGCCGGTTGCCTGTTGCAGTACGCGCAGGACGTGCATCGCGGCGCGTTACCCCACATTAGCGGCATTCAGATTGAACACGCGGATGACCATCTGCTGATTGACGCAGCCAGTCGCCGGCATTTGGAAATTGAATCGAATCTCAGCGGCGACACGCGCTACACCTTGATAAAACTAATGGACCGTTGCGCCACGGCGATGGGCGGCCGACTGCTGCGCAATTGGTTCCACGGACCGGTCCGTGACCGCACAGTCTTGCGCCGCCGGCACCACGCTGTTGCAACGCTATTGCACGGCAATTACATGCACGACATTTACCAGGGGCTGCGCCGTGTCGGTGACTTGGAGCGAGTGGTATCGCGTATTGCGCTGCTGACTGCGCGGCCCAACGACCTGGTCCGGCTTAACGAAGCATTAGTAAAGCTTCCGGAAATACACGGTCTCGTGAGTGGACTCGATTCCCCACGACTCGCCGAACTGGCCGGCGATTTTGTGCCATTGCCGGAGTTGGAGGCCGAAGTGCGTGCGGCTCTTGCCGATCAGCCGGCCGCGCAAATCCGTGACGGCGGGGTCATTCGCGACGGTTACGATAACGAACTCGACGAACTACGCGTGCTGCGCCGCGATGCGGGCGATTATCTGGTCGCCCTGGAATCCCGTGAGCTGGCGCGTAGCGGCATCAAAACGATGCGGGTCAAATACAATCGCGTGCACGGTTACTATTTAGAGGTACCGCGTAGCCAATCCGACCGTGTTCCGGATGACTATATTCGACGCCAAACATTGAAAAACGCGGAACGCTACACGACACCAGAATTAAGGCAACTTGAGGCCCGAATTCTTGGCGCCAAAGAAAAAGCGTTAGAACGAGAACGCTGGTTGTACGAACAACTGTTGGATCGCATCGGCGAACATGTGGAGCCATTACATCGATGCGCACGCGCGTTATCAGAACTCGATGTGCTAAACAACTTCGCGGAACGCGCACAAAGCTTGGATCTGACGGAACCGGAATTTAGCGAGGCCGACGCGATCGCGATTGAAGCCGGACGCCACCCCGTGGTGGAGGCGACTCTCGACCGGGCATTCATAGCCAATGATTGTGCGTTGAACGCGGAGCAGCGCACATTATTGATTACCGGCCCCAACATGGGTGGCAAGAGCACCTATATGCGCCAAGTCGCGTTGATCATACTGCTGGCCCATACCGGCAGCTATGTTCCCGCCAACTCGGCCTGCATCGGTAAGGTTGACCGCATTTTTACGCGCATCGGCGCGGCCGACGATCTGGCCAGCGGCCGTTCCACTTTCATGGTGGAAATGACGGAAATGGCTTACATATTGCGCAACGCGACGCGGCACAGCCTGGTGTTGGTGGACGAAATCGGACGTGGCACCAGCACCTTCGACGGCTTAGCGTTGGCTTGGGCGTGCGCGCAGCAATTAGCGACCAGAACCGAATGCTATACTTTATTTTCGACGCATTATTTTGAATTGACGAGCCTCGCCGAGCAGCTACCGGCCACCCAAAACGTGCACGTCGATGCGGTCGAACACGGCAGCGGCATCGTGTTCTTGTATGCGGTGAAAGCGGGCGCCGCAAACCGTAGTTATGGCTTACAGGTCGCGCGTCTCGCGGGCGTACCCGAGGCGGTAATCAGCAACGCACAACACAAACTGAACGAGCTCGAGTCGCATTACGACGATGCGGGCAGCGGTGGTGATCAGCTCACCCTATTTACCGCGCCCGCTCCAACCCTCAACCAGGAATTGGAGACATTTCTGCATGACTTGGACCCCGACGCGACGACCCCGCGACAGGCGCTGCAATTGCTGTATGAATTACGAAACCTACATAATCAATAGCGGCTTCGGATTGACCGCGACCTGCCGTACGGAACTATTCGTCGTTTTCTTCCCGCGCAACTTCGCGTTTGCCATGCAATGCGAACAGGCGCTGATCGTAACTTCCGGAGCGACCAAGCAGGTGGAGAGGCGTGATGCGATGCACCGAATGATTTTCGGTCACCAGCGACAGTGTTTGCCCTTCGCTAAAGCGCGCGCGCGGCAAAATAATGGACTCGGGCCGACGTAGAGATACCTTGGCCGGCAAAAATAACGCCGGAGAGAACGACGCGGATTCAGATTTACCTTTGCCGGACTCTTTCACCAGTACCGACCTGACTTCCGGAGCCAAAAACTGCACGCCCAGATACATCACTCGGTTGGTTTCGCTGCACCATCGCACGACACCGATCTGCCAATGTTCTCCTAACGGATACTTAACGCCGAGAACTTCTCCGGTTCGGACCTCAAGTTTAGACTCGGACTCGATCCGCAGGCACAACCCGGCGGCGCTTTCATTTACGGTGCGACAGACTTGCAGGGTTGGGCCCATTTCCTCATCGATGACCGAGCTGCGATTCGCGACCTGGGCGATCGAATACGGCGCACTTTCACAGTCGGCCAGCGCGCCCGTATCGCCCCCTGACACCGAAGGTCGCCGCCCCGGTTTACCGGCGGTAACGATTTCGGCAAACCGTTTCTTGCGGCTGGCGTGATAATGCACGGAACGAATCCCTGCACAGACGATAACGTCCGATGCGTCCTCGGTGCGTTTGAATTGCCGGTGTGTCATCTTTCC
>JAOTWM010000457.1 GCA_029862885.1 Gammaproteobacteria bacterium | reverse complement strand
ACTCCATGCGTGTGAATCCTTGCTCCGCGAAATCTATCTCTGGTAACGGAGACCAAATATCGGATTGATAGTCCGAGTAGTCCCTCCAATGCGCAGGGATCGCCGATACGCAAGAATCACCACTTAAGCAGCGAAGCCAAAATTCTTCTATGTTGGTACCGAGAGCAGTAATCACTCCTACTCCGGT
Organism: Gammaproteobacteria bacterium; assembly: GCA_029862885.1. Lineage (GTDB taxonomy): Bacteria > Pseudomonadota > Gammaproteobacteria > Arenicellales > JAOTWM01 > JAOTWM01. The sequence continues at coordinate 4,175 of JAOTWM010000457.1, read as the reverse complement.
GACTACCACACGTCTAGTCATCCCTACATAGCGCGCTGCCGGAGAAAATTTACGACATCGGCTAACGTTTCTATAGTGCTTAATCTATCGTCCGAAATAGCTCCACCGAATTCATCTTCAAGAGCCATAAATAATCTAACCTGGTCTAGAGAGTCCGCAACCAATTCTTCGATACTCCCATTAATATCGACAGATGAACGTTCTACCGCCAGCAGATCCGCCACTATAGCCAGCACTCGCCCCTCTAGGCTCTCGTCTGCGCTAGGAACTGCATGCTCGTTGTGTGATTTCATCTTGGTTTGCTCCCCCAAGTGATGTAAACAAGAAATGAGCGGACACGCTTTCTAAGTAGATCTTTCAACGTACCAAGTCCTTAACTATCTGCCCATTACCCTTCGTCGAGCCGTTTATCGGCAGCCTGGGAAGGAAACAAGTTGTTAACTTATCCTTATTTTTACATGTTCTACGCAAAATGTGCTTTGACAGGAGCAAAAAAATGTCTGTATCGCTACGAGAAAATGAGGCCATCACACCGCAAGTGTTGCCGCTCCCACGGGGAGTGACGGCTAAATATCGACGAACCCCCATCAGAAGGCAACCAGATAGCCCGGAGCCCTTATACAACGCGTATTTTGACACGAGTTACGGCGTTCGTTGGATCACGCTTAGTTCAAACCGATCCACAAGGATGACGTACGATCTCGTGCAAGCCTTACGCCAGGAACAGATGGAGGTCGAACGCCGGATGCGTGCCGATCTTGGTAAGGGAAAACAGAACGAGATTCGGTATCAGGTGCTGTCATCAGCACACCCGAAGGTATTTAATCTGGGCGGTGATCTAGATTATATCTCGAAACTAATAAGCACCCGGGATCGAGAGTCCTTGGTGGCATTCGGCCGGCTTTGCATAGATCTCATTTACAAGAACGCGACCAATTACAACTGTCCTGTTACCACGATATCTCTAGTCCGAGGCACCGCCTTGGGCGGAGGATTCGAGGCCGCTTTATCTGGTAACATCTTGTTCGCCGAACGACAGAGCAAAATGGGCTTGCCGGAAGTTATGTTTAACATGTTTCCTGGCATGGGGGCTTATCAGCTACTCACACAACGCTTAGCTCCCGTTCAGGCTCAGCGCCTAATTCAGAGCGGACGGACCTATACAGCTGAAGAACTCTATGCATTGGGGGTTGTTGACGTACTCACCGAAGAGGGGGAAGGAGAACAGGCAGTATGGGATTACATCCGGCGTCATTCCAAACAGTCCAAGGGTGAGTGGGGCCTACGGAGGACGATGCTGTCATCCAATCCGATACGTTACGAGGAATTACTCGAATCCATTGAAATTTGGGCGGACACCGCATTGAGCCTTGATGATACAGATATGAAGCACATGGCGTTTCTGGTCCGAGCGCAACGCGCCAAGAGCATCGAAGGCTAAATATTCGCCCCCTTTGGCCACACAGGGAAGTGTGGCTGGATATCGCTCGCCAACGAGTCACCGTAGCCTTGGTGACCCCGAATGCAAACAAAAGATAAATCGATCGGGCCAATACGAGACTTTTGTGGTCAAATTTCGTAAAATAGCTCGGTTATAAGAAGGGGCGCGTGTCTCATAGCCGGGGGGAATCCGCAGCATGAGCAAATCAACTCTACGACTCGTCCGATACGAAGAACAGAGATCGGATGCGGACCCGGTCCGTATACTCATTGTCGACGATGTCCCTACAAATCGTGCGGTAATCAAATCACTGCTTGCACAGCCCGCCTACGAATTCACAGAGGCCTCCGACGGAGAGCAAGCTCTGCGTTTCATCTCGGATAAACAATTCGACTTAGTAATCCTAGATGTATTAATGCCCGGCATAAATGGGCTCGAGGTACTGAGAATTATCCGTGAGGACTACAGCGAAACCGAGCTCCCGGTTTTGATGTTGACCGTCAAAGATGACATCGACGACGTTGTCGAAGCGCTAAAACTCGGGGCTAACGACTACGTGACCCGGCCAATTGACTATACCATTCTGGCGGCACGCATAAACAACCACATATCATTCAAACGGGCACAGGACACTATTCGCGAATCACAGGCTGCTCTAGAGCAACGCATTGCCGAGCGGACATATGAACTTCTTCAAGCCAACAATGCGCTGCGCGCCGAAGTAAACGAACGTAGACAGGCAGAGGAGAAGGCTCGCCGTAGCCACGATAGATATCGAACACTTTATGACGGTACGCCCTCGATGTTCTTCACCCTAGATCGTGCGGGAACCGTGCTCTCGACAAACCGCTATGGTGCGGAGCAACTCGGATACACTGTGAAGGAACTCGTCGGCACGCGTGCTGTGGAACTTTTTGATTGCGGAGAGCAACCGTCGATAGCAAGCCAGATTGACAAATGTTTCGGCAAGTCGGGAGCAGTGCAACGTTGGGAGGGCTGTCAACGAAGCAAGGATGGAATGCCTGTTTGGGTACGCATAACGGCACGCACTATCGATCATGACGATAACCCTGACAAAGCGTTGCTTATGGTGTGTGAAGACATCACAGAAGCGCGCAACCTGTCCAAAGAGCTCTCGCATCAAGCAAGCCATGATTCTTTAACCGGCCTCGTTAATCGCGGCGAATTTGAGCTCCGGCTCCAGCATGTTCTGGAGTTGGCGCGCAAGGAAACATCGTCCCACGCGCTTTGCTACATGGATCTCGACCAATTCAAGATTATTAACGACACCTGCGGGCACGTGGCAGGCGACGAATTACTGCGCCAGCTAGGTAACCTGCTGCAGCGCTGTGTCCGTCAGCAAGACACTGTAGCACGACTGGGAGGCGACGAGTTCGCGGTTCTGGTTACCCACTGTAATCTCGACCAGGCTACGACCGTAGCGAACGAGTTGCAGCGCGTGTTGGAGGATTTCCGATTCGCGTGGGAAGGCCGGAGCTTCAGTATCGCCGCCAGCATAGGCTTGGTGCCGATCACTCAAACTACGGATAGCATCACCGGGCTGTTGAGCGCCGCCGACACCGCGTGCTATGCAGCAAAGGATGAGGGACGTAACCGGATTCATGTGTATCACGAGGATGATGAGGAACTGGTCAGACGATATGGTGAAATGGAATGGATAAGTAGAATTGATAGTGCGCTTGAAGCCAATCGTTTTCAGTTCTATTTTCAGGAAATCGCCCGAGTTGACCCGGAACAAACGGACCATAGTAGGCGCTACGAGTTGCTCCTGCGGATGGAAGACGAGTCCGGAAATCTGGTACGACCTGAAGTGTTCCTTCCCGCGGTTGAGCGATTCAAGCATTCCGTTAAACTGGATCGTTGGGTCATCGACAAAGCTTTCGATTGGCTGGCTGGCAATCCCACCCACCTCAGGGATTTGTCTCTGTGCTCTGTAAACCTATCCGGCCATTCGTTAGGGGATCAGGGTTTTCTGAACTTTGTCCTGAACCGTTTTCGCACCTCCGGTGTGCCGCCTGAGAAGATCTGCTTCGAAATAACGGAGACTGCGACGATTACCAATTTGTCAAGTGCAACCCGGTTCATTGAGGAGATCAAGAAGATGAATTGCCGGTTTGCGCTTGATGATTTCGGTAGCGGTTTATCCTCTTTTGCTTACCTCAAAAACTTGCCCGTCGATTTCATAAAGATTGATGGCATCTTCGTTAAAGATATCGCCGACGACCCTATTGATTATGCAATGGTCAAATCCATCAACGAAATCGCGAAAACCATGGGAAAACAGACAATTGCCGAGTTTGTGGAGACACAGGCTGCGCTACGCAAGCTCAAGGAGATTGGTGTCGACTTCGCTCAGGGTAACGCAATTGGCAAACCAAAGCCCATCTCAATGTTAAGGTAGAGCGCGACTTAAGGTTCGGACGTCTCCCTGGCCCCGGCTTTCTTCAGTAAGCTTTCAATTTCATTGTCCCCGATCATTCGCGCAGCCTCCAGCGCCGTCCAGCCGTCCTTGGCGCGGGCATTGACGTTGGCACCAGCAGCCAGTAACAGTGTCACTGCCTGCACTGCACCCCGATTCGCCGCCAACATCAGCGCCGTATTGCCCGTCACAGGGTCCGCCTGATTTACATTTGCGTGGTGCCTGAGCAACAAGCGGAGCAATTCAGGATCGCCGCTTTTCGCCGCCATTAAGACTGCCTTTAGACCATCTCCA
>JAOTWM010000456.1 GCA_029862885.1 Gammaproteobacteria bacterium | reverse complement strand
CATCGTCACCACTGATCCTCATTCGTTTAATACGATCAAGAACGAATATCCGCAGTTCGAGGGCAAATTCGAAATCGAGCACGCCAGCACGTTCATCAAACGCCTACTGGATGCCGGCGTCATTGAGCTTCGGCACCGCCTCGATCGCCGAGTGACTTTCCACGACCCGTGCCATCTGGGCCGGCTCAACCGGGGCTTTACCGCGCCGCGTGATGTACTCGACACGCTGGGTGCAGATTTGGTCGAAATGGAGCGCGCGCGTGAAAATTCCTTTTGTTGTGGCGCGGGTGGTGGCCGAATCTGGATGGCCGATCCGACCGACAAGCAAAAACCATCGGAAAACCGCATGCAGGAGGCGGCGCGCATCGATGGCCTCGAAGTGTTCGTCGTCGGCTGCCCAAAGTGCATGAACATGTTCGAAGACTCGGTCAAATCGACCGGCAACGAAGCCAATTTTCAGGTCAGGGAATTGATCGAGCTGGTGGCAGAATGCATGGATCTGAATTCCGCTGAGGCCCACCCGAGACAAGCATAGAAGGATTCGATGCCCGGCGATGTTACTTTTCAGAACCTGCTGGGCCATTCGCTCAATGCACGTGATCCATTTCTCGCTGCGGCGTGTCACCCCCATGCCAATTGCCACGATCGGCGCGCACTGGAAAGTATTTTGTTCGCCACATCGAAATTGAAACGGCAGTTTGCTGTCGCGAGATACACTCCAGCGTCGATACTCGACAGTCTGGCCGAGGGCCGCGACGAGCGCATTTCCTTGCGTGTCGCCAAGCATCCGTCCACGGCTCCGGCCACTCTGGCTAAAATGGAGCGGACGACGACCGCGCAGGATTTATGCGTACGTGTCGCCGGCCACCGAAATACCCTTCGGGGTACGCTGGAGAATTTGTATCGAAAACATCCGAATTCAGCCGAAATCAAGCGCGGCTTGTGCAACAACCCGCACACGCCGCTGCGGCTGCTACGGCGGCTTGCGGCGGATGCAGCGCCCGCGGAACTGAAAGGCGTTGCCCGCAATCCGGAGGCGGACGCCGTTTTGTTGCGGCTGTGCTGGGATCGAGGCGATTTGTATCTACAAGCCGAAGTCGCCGCGCACCCTAAATGCGCGCCGGATATGCGCGACTTGGCCGAACGTTCACCGCACGCAATAGTTCGCCGCAAGCTGGCGCAAAATCCAGCCCTGGAGGGCACGGTGTTGATGCGTTTACTGGGCGATTCCGAAGCCCAGGTGAGGGCCACCGCGGTGCGCAACTTGAGTAAGTCGATGATTGCGGGACTGGATTCCGGTGGCCGTGATCCGTCAAGCCAAGTGCGTAGGGACCAGGCCCGGCACACCGGATTGCCGCAGTCGTGGATCAAGCGCTTGGCTACGGATAGCGATTCCTGGGTGCGGCGTTTAATTGCGCGCAATCAGACGACATCCGAGGAGGTACTATACAGCTTGGCCGACGACGCCGTTATGGAAGTGCGGCGCGGCGTGGCTCGCAACCCTGTGTGCCCCATGGAGCTGCTGCTGCGGCTGGCGCGCGACCCTCACCCATGGGTGCGTGCCGGCGTCGCATTAAGAGCTGATGTTGTGGAACCGTTGCTGATCGAGTTGGCGAGGGACAAAGATATCGAGGTGCTGTCGGCGCTGGGGAAAAATCCAAACGCCCCAATCGAGATACTCGATCGCGTCATCCTTCATAAAGACAGGGACGTACGACGCGCGGTAATCTTGAACGAGAACGCACCACGCCGGATATTGTGCGGGCTATTGGAAGACCCTTATCCGCTCAACCGAGTGATGCTGGCCGGTCACGGCAACCTTCGCGATGAAGATTTGCTGGGTTTGATGCACGATCCGGAGCCGACCGTCCGTTTTGCTGCGGCACACGCATTGGCGGTGCGGTCACATTGAACGGCGAAACGCAATGTCGAATGCCAGCAATCGCAGCGTCACGGATTTTTGAGGGATCTTAAGACAAGATAGGTTATCGAGTGGTGAGTTAGCGCGGGAGCTTGGGAGGTATTATCTCTATGAAAATTTTAGTGCCGGTTAAACTGGTTGCGTCGATTGACGAGGACTGCGAACTGCGCGAGGACGGTAGGGACGTCGATCCCGATTTTCTCGACTATGAGCTGAATGAATGGGACGACTACTCCTGGGAAGAAGCGGTGCGCTTGCAGGAGGCGCATGGTGCCGAGGTCGAGATCATACCCGTTACGGTCGGCCCTGCAGAAGCCGAAGACGGTTTGCGCCGCTGCCTCGCGAAAGGGGGTGAGCGTGCCATCCGCGTGTGGCACGACGCGCTTGAAGCATCCGACCCGATGGCCGTGGCGCGGGTGATCGCGAAGCTAGCAAAGCGCGAAAATGCCGACCTCGTGCTCGCCGGAACGCTGTCTTCGGACCATGGGTTCGCCGCCACCGGCATGTGTGTGGCGAGCCTGCTCGGCTGGGCCCACGCGGCTGTGGTGTCGCGGCTGGATATAAGTCCCGGCGCAGAACGCGCCACCGTGCGCCGTGAACTGGAGGCCGGCCTGGAGGAGGAAATCAGCGTACAGTGCCCGGCTGTGCTCACCATTCAACTCGGTATCAACGAGCCGAGATATGCGTCATTGCGGGGGATTAAACAAGCCAAAGCCAAGCCGCTGGAAGTCGTGTCGCATATCGATCTGGGCTTGGAAGACGCCGAGGTCGGCGAATCCGGATCTCTGTCGAGGGTACGGCGAATGTTTGCGCCGGAGCGCGGTCAGGCAGAACTGATCGAAGGCACGCCCGCCGAGCAGGCGGCGCGAATCGCAGCGATCGTCAAACAGGCAACCGGGGGTGCGCAATGAGCGAAATAATGGTCGTCGCGGAACATCGCCGGGGTGAATTGACAGCGGCTACCTTGGAGGTAATCGCCGCCGCGGTCGAACTCAAACAAGCCAAGGACATGACCGTCGCTGTGGCGGTGCTCGCCCGGGACCCGTCTGCTTTCACCGACCCGGTGAGCGTGGCCGGCGTGGACGAAATAGTCAACGCCACGGTTCCGGTCAGTGAATTCCAAAACGACATCTACGAGGCGATCGTGGACCGCATGATCGACGCGCGCCAGCCGGCGGTCGTACTGCTGCCGCACAGCATAGACGCCTGGGGCTACGCCCCCGCCCTGGCTGCGCGCCGCCAATGCGGTTTCGCCACCGACGTGTTCGCACTCAAATATGACGGCGACGATCTGGTCGCGACCCGCGCCGCATACGGTGAAAAGATGCACGTCGAACTCGATTTCTGTGGGAAAGACACTGTACTTATCACGCTGCGGAGCAACATATACAAACCAATAGGTGGAGCTTCGACCCCTGCGGTGACGAACTTCGAAGCACCGGTCGTCGAGGCGCGCACGGTTGCCACCGGCTTCATAGAACCGGAATCTGCCGGCGATGTGGACATTAGCCAGGCAGAGTTCATGTTGTCAGTCGGTCGAGGCATAGCAGAGGAAGACAACATCGAACAATTCGAGGAGCTTGCCGACGCAATGGGATTTACCCTAGGGTGCTCGCGCCCAATCGCCGACAGCGGTTGGCTACCCAAATCGCGCCAAGTCGGCCAATCCGGTAAAACTGTTAGCAACTGTAATCTCTATCTGGCATTCGGCATCTCCGGTTCGGTTCAGCATATGGCTGGTATGAAGCACGTGCCCAAAATTATCGCGGTCAATACCGACGCCGACGCATCGATCTTTACCATAGCGAGTTATGGCGTGGTGGCCGACATGTTCGAAATCGCCGAGGAACTGAAAAACCATTTCGACTAACTCGTGCCTACCAGGAATTCACCGGCGCAGTCACTGGAGTTGGCGAGAGCTAGGTATCGCGTACGCAGTATCCGTTGGGGATTTTATTGGGCAATCTGGTGCGCGGCCCTGTGGGGCGCCCGGTATGTACCGGGCACCGCTGTGTGGTATGAGACGCCTTTCGTCGAAATTGGGTCGGGAGGCAAGGCTGAGTTTCTGTTGGCTGCTGCGGTTATTACGACGTTAAGTTTGCTGGCGGTGTTGTTTTTTCTGTTCGTATGGATCGGCGTGCTCGAAAAATGGGGCGAATACGGCCGCACCATCCGGCAACTGCGCAAATCAAAGTGGTACTGCGTTGGTGCGGTGTTCGGCGGCCCATGCGCTCTGTTCGGCTCGTACCTGGCCATCGGCTACATGGGCCCAATTTTCGCTGCGATTGCGGCCTTGATGTACCCGGTGGTGGGGAGCGACCCTGGCCCGGCTTTGGTAGCCCGAGAGGATCAGCGCGCGCTGCCATCGGTATTGCCATGATCCTAGTCGGCGGGGTATCGGTCTATGCCCCCGGTCGGCCTGCTTTTCGAAGCACCCTACTTCCGCGA
>JAOTWM010000455.1 GCA_029862885.1 Gammaproteobacteria bacterium | reverse complement strand
TTGGTCCTAGAAAATCCATGACTCATTGAATTGATGCCACTTATGCCGAAGATTGCAGTCATCGATTTGCCACTGTGTGGGCCACTACCAGTCCAGTAAGAAATACCCGAGGTCCGCAGTATATAATTACACGGTGACCTATCCGCGCTCCGCAAGCCGGCGAATTGACTAGTCGCTAAACCTGACAACGCGCAACTATGAGCGACCCGATACTTACCTGCAAGAACGTCTGGAAGTTGTATGGAGCCAGCCCTCGGGAGTTCTTTGCGCAGCATAACTGCGACCCCAATCTCGAATCCATCGTCAACAACAACTACATTTCGGCCGTCCGCGATGCGTCCCTATCGGTCGAGGCGGGTGAAATTCTTGTCATAATGGGATTGAGCGGATCGGGTAAATCCACATTGGTGCGTTGTCTATCGCGTCTGATCGAACCAACCGGCGGCGAGATCTGGTTCGAAGGCATTGACTTACTCAAAGCATCCGCTAAAGAAATGATTGAATTGCGGCGCCATAAGATGGGTATGGTGTTTCAACATTTCGCGTTACTACCACATCGCACCGTACTACAAAACGTGGCATTTCCACTGGAAGTCCAGGGCATCGAAAAAACACAGCGTAATCGGCGTGCGGCCGAGATGACTGAACTTGTCGGACTTAAAGGCCGCGAAGACTACTACCCGCGCGAATTGTCCGGTGGCCAGCAACAGCGTGTCGGCATCGCGCGCTCGCTCGCGGTTGAACCCGATTTGTGGTTTCTGGACGAACCGTTTTCCGCGCTAGATCCGTTAATTCGACGAGAGATGCAGGACGAGTTCTTACGTCTGCAGACGATGCTTAAAAAGACTATTGTGTTTATTACCCACGACTTCGATGAGGCCATCCGCCTGGCGGATCGAATCGCAATAATGAACGAGGGTCTGATCGTCCAGCTCGGCACTGCCGAACAGTTGATCACCAATCCTGCAACCGAATACGTTGCTGAGTTCACGAAAGATATTCCACGCGAGAAACTCCTGACCGTGGAAAGTGTGATGGGTGCCCCGAATGACGCCACCAACGACCAATACACCGTGAATTGCCGCGATCGTATCGCCAGTGTGGCACATCGTGTATTGAGCAGCGACCAGCCTGTACGAGTAGTGGGAAGCGACGGCGCGAACGTCGGATCACTGACGCGCCAGGATATAATCGACATATTATTTCAAGGAACCGTCTGAGCAGTTTCGGACTCAAAATGAAGGACTCTCCAATTTGCTCGCGTGCACATTGATTTCACACCGCACGACAACGCGAAGGTATCGCCGTGGCCGATTCTTCAACCACTGACCCCAGCACCGAAAACGAGCCGGTTCCGGTCATTGTGTACTTGTCCGGCCGCCACCGCGGCACGACGGCACACCTGACCGCCCAGACAATTTATTTAGAAATCAATGCCGACGGCGGGCTCGCCATTACCCCTGCCGTCGATGCGCACCCGGACGCCGATAATCCAGCCCGCCTGCATCGCTCAGGAGACAGCTACGAACTTGACGTGCAACCCGATCACAATGTCTGGGTCAATGGCGAAAGCACTCAACAGCACACACTCGTCTCCGGTGACCTCATGGAGATCGGGCGCAACGGGCCGATGCTGCGCTTTCGCCTGTATCCAGCGAAAACCGCGCCGCGCCGCACCGCCGCCGATGCGTTTAGCGATTGCGTCGATTGCGCCCGGTATAGCGACGGTTCGCTGGTGCGGCGAGGCGGGCGATTTATCGCAAGCGCGGCTAGTGAGCTCCTATTGCGCACCACGTTTTGGTTTCGCACCATCGTTATCGTCGTATTGGTAGGGCTACTGGCCAGCACCTTGCTGCTTTCGCAGCGCAGCCGCGATTTGGAACAGCGCATTCAGCAAGAAACGCTGCGCATGCAGAGCATATCGGAGCTGTTAGAACAAACTGGCAGGGATGCGATTTCAGAACGAGATCTAGTTGCTTTGCGCGGCGAATTAGAACAAAACCTATCCACTACCGTACAGCGCGTCGAGGCTCTGGAAGCGAGATCGGATGCGACACGCAGCGTCATAGCGCGGGCTTCACAATCTGTGGTGTTTCTGCAGGGCGGCTATGGCTACGATGAACAGCAAACAGGGCGCCCACTGCGGTATCTGGGAATCGGGCCGGACGGCCGGCCACTGCGCACAGCGGCCGGCCCAGCCGTTACCCTTGACGGCGATGGCCCCGTAGTGGAGATGCAATATACAGGCACCGGGTTCCTGGCGACTGAATCGGGCCGTCTGCTGACTAACCGGCATGTCGCAATGCCGTGGGAAAATAACCCGGCACACGAACAGTTTACGGAGATGAACTTAACGCCGGTCATTCATCGTTTCATTGGCTATTTGCCGGGCGTCGAAACCGCGTTTGGGGTGCACCTCATCGCCGCGAGCGATGATGCCGATCTCGCGATCTTGCAATGCGACACTGCCGTCCAGGCAATTCCACACCTTGTTCCCAGTGCGCACCCAGCCGAACCCGGCGATGAAGTAATCGTGTTGGGTTATCCGACCGGAATTCGCGCGATGCTGGCGCGCACCGATACTAAATTTATCGACACGTTACGGGACGAGGAAGACCTCGATTTTTGGACGATAGTGGAACGGCTCGCCAATACGGGTCGCATCAGCCCCATTGCTACCCGCGGCATCGTTGGTCAAACGACTGCCGAGGCCGTGGTGTACGACGCCGAAACAACTCGCGGCGGAAGCGGCGGACCAGTACTCAATATGATCGGGGAGGTGATCGCGATCAACGCCGCGATACTGCCGGAATTTGGCGGTTCGAATCTCGGTGTACCGATTGCCCGGAGCGTGCCCTTATTGACGCAATTGCCACCCGATTGAGCGAAATTGCCGTGTGCTAATCGAGACGGACCAAGCGCGATGCATTAAGTCCGATACCCGGCGTTCATCAGCATCAGTCATACGGTCGAACTGCAATCCGACCAAATGGCCTGGACCGCTTTCAGTCGAGACGCGCTCGCGGCGCATCACACACGCGCGCAATGAAAGTTGCGAATTATCCGGTGCCGTGATGACTACCCATACGGACTGGTATAGATCGGGAGCCGTCTTCACAGACAACATAAGAAATCCATTGCGGGAGATATCCTCGAGGATGCCGGTCAATTCCGCATCGTTGCCGTACTGAATGTCCAGCCGGTACGCCACCCGCACATCGGCACGCCGGCCTCCACCGGAGCGACTCAGCAACATCGCACACACCCAGTCCAGACCCGCCTGTTCGATCGGATCCCGGGTCTGAAACCTGGCGATAACAAGATTTTCGCCTCGTTCCGTATCGACGCGCAGGACTCTGGCACCCGCGATCAAGCCCGATTCGGCCTTGGACGGCAACCAGATTTCAATTTCGTGATTTGGCTGGCCTACCCCTTCTTTTACCAGCAACCGGCATCCACCCCGGGAAATCTCACGCAGGCTGGCCGCACTCCAACGCGTACTGCCCGCGGCCCGGACCTGGACATCGACATTTACTGCCACCCGAGCGTGGGCTCTCTGATCGGACATGATTAAATACTTGCTGTGTCGATGGTGTGACTCGCTGGAGCGTCGCTGCGTTGGATACAGTTCGGATCAACACATTTCAGCCGGCGAATTCAACCGCAAGGCGTGGGTTCAGCGCCATCGCAGCGGTAAAACCGGCCAACCATGGCAATCCAGACGCTACCACCACATACTAGCACTCGATCAAGTTGATATCCGCGACTAACGAAGATACCCCTACGATGCCGCCTGATCGGACTACACCACTCGTAAGACGCTGCTACGCCGACGACACAGAACGAATCTGGGAGATCATCAACCGCGCCGCAATTGCTTACCGCGGCGTCATACCCGCCGACCGCTGGCACGAGCCGTATATGACGCGGGCGATGCTGCAGCACGAGATCCATGACGGCGTCGAGTTTTGGGGCATCGACCGACTCGACGAATTGGCCGGCATAATGGGTACGCAGGACAAATCCGACGTTGCTTTGATTCGTCACGCCTACGTGCATCCTAAGTCGCAGCACCGTGGCATCGGAACCATATTGCTGCAATACATCGCCACCGTAACCGCTAATCCAATATTAGTGGGCACCTGGGCGGCCGCGACCTGGGCTATTAGTTTCTACGAACGCAACGGATACCGACGCGTACCGATTTCGCAACAGACTTCGCTCCTGACTCGATATTGGTCGATTCCGCGGCGGCAGGTCGAAACCTCGGTGGTATTGGCGAATCAACGGTGGTTTGACCGATGCGAATGACCGCTGCGGACCGCAGGACTACTATCGCACGGATGAGCACACAAATTGCCGACTGTTCTC
>JAOTWM010000454.1 GCA_029862885.1 Gammaproteobacteria bacterium | reverse complement strand
TGTCGATCGCAATATCGACTATATGAGCATCGAGCGGCTCGTTGCCCATCAATATTGCCTGCGACGAAAACTGAAATATGTCGCGATTTAACCCTAACCAGACTTCCCCGGACTCTGAAGCAACACTGATCGCAACGTGCGCGGTGTTTTCAATCTCACCCGGATCCTCTGGATCCGGGCCATCCGTGTCGCTGACGAGCGGCGCGATATCGACTTGATACTTGATCTGTCCATCGAAACTGTAACCGTACAGAAACTGATCCGAGTACGCCCAAATCATACTGCGAATCGAATCGATGGCGAGGCGGCGTGCAGCCAGCCCGGAAATCTCGAGTAAAGGCGAGCCTGACGGAATTTCCAGCCTGCTTAAACGGTCGGTTTGTGCGACCCAAATCGAATCGACGTTCTCAGCGCGGAAATCTGGCGGCGGCGCCGGCGGCACCGCGTATGTGAGCGTGGTTGTTATGAAGATAAGTGCTGCAACGCCGATATATCTCGACCAGCGCCATTGGTACTCTCGCCAATAACGCATAGCGTCGGCGATTCGAAAACCGTTCCTCCTCATCCCCCCATACCTTGCTTATGTCCCTTGCAATTGCCGTTTGTATAACACGGACCTCAGCGACCCGCCAAACGACATGCACAACGCCATCGTTAGAATAAATGAAGTGCCTGGGGTAAGTTTCTGAGTCGTAAGTAGAATTTAGTGACCAGTTTTCCAGACAACCGCAATCAGGGATTAAGTCTGACCGAGACTTGTGGGTTGGGTCTGTGAGAAAAATCACAGGGTGACTGAAATAGGCGCCAGTAACTCAAGAATTTGGTTGAAATGCTCGCTTTTTGTGATTCCGTATATTTGTAAATACTGGGATTTGCCCCCGAAGGTGTGGGCCCGAAGGTCCACATCCGGTGCCAACGAGACATTCGTTCATCGATAACTGGTTGACCTTCACGAATAATGGTGATAGTAGTCTACCGAACAGTTAATCAAATTCGTTAAGAAAGCGAAATAAACCGTTAATTGCAAACGAGGTATTTAGAATGCCGCGAGCTAGTAACGCCCAAAATACGACATTCGCTCGAAGAGCAACTGACAAGCGCAACCAACCATGGTTCAATCGCCGCGCGAGCGATCGTTTTCACTGGGTCGCTCATGAGTTTGACGACGACCAGCTTAACGTCGGCCCATTTTGCCTCGACCTCCGTCAGAAAGCGCTGCTGATGAACGGTATTAACCGGAACCTAACTCGCAAGGAATACGAGCTGTTCATCATATTCTTAGTGCGCGCAGGAGATGTCGTCTCACCTCGTGAACTCGCAATTGCCTTATGGCCGTTCGGTAATGGTGCGGACCAGGTTGACGTAAAACAGTACATCTATCTGCTGCGTCGCAAGATCGAATCCAATCCTCGCAAGCCACGGTGGATTCGCACCGTCAGAGGGTTCGGTTATCAACTCGTAGTGGAGCCGAGGGAGCGCCAAAACACCGCCCCGCCCCAACGCAATAAACGTACGGGCACACGATCAGCTGCCCGAGCATAATTCATCATCGCAATTCGTTGTCGTGCGGGTGCGCGGTGCAACGCGAAGAAACGGGCCGGATTTATTTTGTTACACATCATGGTCACGGACAGCCTCGCAAAAATAAGTCTGTCCCGTTTTCTAGGGACTTCGCTGCGTGATCGGCGCTAACCTAGTACCGAAAAACTGCTGTCGGGATTTATTTTCCTCAGACGGGAAACCGTGGCGGCATCGAAAATATGATCGACATTCTCTAGCGGGAATTGCAGTGGATTGCGGTCGTGATCGTTGCCGCTTCCGCAGTACTCAATCAATGATGCCATGAGCTTGCCGGCGACGGGCGCGTTTTTATATTGATTGCCGCTGCTGCCGCAGGCCATATAAAAACCGTCGATACAGGATTTATCGTAGATCGGAATCCAGTCATCCGTGACATCGTAAAGATCGACCACGCCCGACATTTTGCTTGGGATGCCCATGCTCGGCATGCGCTGCGCCATGCGTAAAGCCTGAGCGGTCCACTGATCGGTGAAGTCGCGGCTGAAATCATCGGGGTCGACCGTCTCGCGCGGGTCGCACTCGGGGTCTTCGCTTCCGGCCAACACGTTGTTACCGGTCTCCGGTCGGCAATAGACGCCGATATCGTTATCGGATACCACTATTCCATTCTCGCCGAAGTTGAATTCGGGCGGTGATGGCAGGTGCACGACTTCTTGCCGCACCGCGCACGTGGTGATGCGCATGTCCTTATCGGCACCGACAAGCGCGTTAATCTTATGCGAATGCGGGCCCGCCACATTGACGACGATGGGCGCGTCGATACGCGTGCCGTCATCGAGCACGAGTCCCTTCACTCTGCCCTGGTCGATGGGAATCTCCACGACGCGTTTTCTGAATACGAACCGCCCACCTCTGGCTTCCGCCGCGCGCTGCAGATTGTGTGCGGACAATTTCGGATCGGAGATGTACCCCGCGGTCGGAAAGAACACGCCGCCTCGCACCTCGCCGCCCGTGGGTTCGCCGAAACCTTCATCGTGCAGTAACTTCGGCGGTGAGAAGCATTGCAGGTTATACACCGGCAGCGCCTCGAGAATCCGTTGCTGATCCCAGTGCTCATGGGGAATGCCCAGTGCTTCGACGTGGGCCAGCACGTTTTTAAGGTGGCCGTTACCCTCAGTCTTCATGATCAAACATCCGATGTCGTGAAACTTTGCGATTCCCGCTTCATCGTCCGTGTCCAGATAATCGCGCCAGTGCTTCCAATAAAAGTAGCCGGCGTACGCCATGGCCGTGCCATCCAAGGTGGAGTAATGCACACGGATGATCGCGCAAGAGTTGGAGGTCGAACCGTATCCCGCCTCGGGCAGCATGTCGACATTAACGGTTTTGTAGCCTCTTTTGCTAAGCTCGTACGCCACTGCCGCTCCGATTACCCCCGCACCAATGATGGCGGTGTCATAGGTTTCAGTCATTGTTATTGCTCCAATATTCCTTACGACGCAATATCGTTTCGTCTCACGAACGTTCAGCCGTTTTCAAATAGGCTTCACTGGCCCGACCCACGGCGTCAACATCCAATTCAAAACCCAACCCGGGTCCTGGCAGCACCGGCAGCCTGCCCTCATGCAAACAGAGGTCCGGCGACGCGACAATATCCCATTCAAGCAGGTGATTCATATACTGGTTACCGTCATCCAGATTGGTCACCGCTGCCGCCGCATGATTGGCCGCACAGGTTGTGATGCCGGATTCGTAAAGACCATGGATACAAACATTCACGCCGGCCGCATGAGCAATGTGCGCGGACTCGAGTAATCTCGCGATACCACCGGTTTCATGTAGTCCCAAAACGATAAGATCAGCGGCTTTTTCGCGACAGACGTTAAACACATCGTATGGAGTAAAAACCAGTTGATCGGCGGCAATGGCGACGGGACTCGCGGCGCGCACCTGCGCGAGTGCCGTCAGGCTTTCGCAATCCGTGGGTTGTTCCACGCATTCGATATCAAACGCTACCAATTTTTGAATCATGCGTATCGCGTTGAGCGCCCCCCATTTTTCATTGGGGTCGAGGCGCAAGCGCCGACTGGTGCCAATGGCGTTGCGCGTCTTTTCGACAATCTCAAGATCCAGCAGTTCACCTCGCCCCACTTTTACATAAATCACCTCGCAACCCTCATCGGACAGCTGCCTGGCGTGTGCGGCAACTTCCTCTGCCGATTCACCTTGGGGAAATCCAAAATACTGAATTTCATCGCGCAATGCACCGCCCAGCAGTTCATGGACCGCACGACCGGCCGCCTTCCCCATCACATCCCACAACGCCATCTCCAGGCCCGCGAACACCTGCCCGGCATAACGCGGCGAACTGCACGTACCAAATGCCTGGAAAAGCGAATGGTAGGCCTCGCGCATCAGCCTCGCGTTTTCAAAAGGACTGCGCCCAATACATAGCCGCGCGGCGAGGTTCAGATGAACCTGGATAACCGACGCGGAGGGCGTGCCGATGCATTCACCATAACCGGTAATACCTTCATCGGTATGCACCTCGACGAGTATAACTACCGCATCGTTCACAGTTCCCTGCGCCCAGTGGTAAGGCGTTTTATAAGGAATTTTTAACGGTGTGGTGTGTATATCAGTGATTTTCATTATGAACCCGAAATATTTCGATTCACGCGGGCGGGCGAAGTCAATTTACTTTGAATGTTTGGCGGCGCCCCCGCTGCATTATCGTCTCGACCCGGCGCGTAATAAGCGACAGTGGCCATGCGAGGAGGAAATAGATCACCCCTGCTAATAGAAATAAATGCATGGGAAGAAATGACATCATTGCCAAATCCTTGGCGCGCAACATCAATTCTTCAG
>JAOTWM010000053.1 GCA_029862885.1 Gammaproteobacteria bacterium | reverse complement strand
GAGGTCAGTGTCGGCAGACAATCGTTCTATCTCGGTGATGTTACCGGCGGCAGCGGCAGCAAATAATCCTCGATACCGACCAAGTTCGATTTCGTTGGGCGGAATTTGTGCCAAAGCTGTCGCAACCTGCAGGACGCCAATTATGACGCTCAATCGCAATACGCCAATCACGCAGTATGCCGTCACCGAATCGTAAGTTGGCGCCATGTCGAGACGGTAATAACCATTCAAGTCTGGAGATGCAAGCTAGCTTTTTACTAGCAACAAAACTTGAGTCTGCATTCTATCTTCTTCCCTCAATTTCTATCCAATGGCGGTGGAATTACTCTACCCGCGTACCAAGGCGTTTCATAATGACTGCCCTTTATAATAAACTCTTGGATCGGCCCGGTATATTCGGACTCCCAAGCATCGCGTTGCCAAGTGTAATAATAAAACTTTCTTTGCCTCGGTGCCTTAGCGTCTAATTCAAGAATCGACTCGCCGCCAAAATCGACTCCCCATTTCATAATGGAACTAATTGTATCGGGAATATCCGTAAGTGACGCAAGTACCGGCGACACTTTAAGATCTCCCTTTGTAGAGTTAGGGGGTTTTATTGCTAACAGCGGCGAGGCCAATGATGCGGCAAAAGGCGTTATCACCTCACCGCTGCTCCAATATAGTATCTGTTTGAAGCGATAAGGTATTGCCCAGCCACCGTGGTCAGCATGAACGACAATCAGTGCATTATCATAGACGCCCAACGCTTTCATCTTATCGAATAATTTAACAATAGTATCCAGGGTACATTTTGATTGCACAGTCAACCGGACCCTGGTTGCTCGCATCGTCGATCCCGCATATCGACAGTCAGGAGTCACCACCATAGGGTTATGTACATTCATTATATGGATGTATTTATAAACGGGAGAAGCACGATCTATTGTTATATTTTCAATGAGTCCGATCATAAACCCCGTATGTGAAAAATATCTATGCTGTAAATACTCCTGACCGGCGAACGCCGCATTCAATAACCAACTTTGATTGTTATATACATATTTTTTAATAAAGTGCGGCACGGCCCGGAAAAGCGTAAGGTCTAACAGCTTTGTTGCATTATCGCTTTCAGAGTCGATCGAACCGCTGCTGGGTATAACGTATGAATTCTTATGATTACTGTTCGCATACCAGCTACCGAGAAGCGGTCCGCTGGCAATATCCACCTCATAACCAAATTGACTCGCCGTGTTCAATATATTTTTGCCCTTGATCACCGACGTTATAAATTCGTTTTTTGGAACATCGTTTTGATATATCTTACCACTCAGAAATGCCGGTACTGCGAAACGGGTGTAGGGAAATGTGCCCAACGTCTCGTTGTAAAATTCAAAACCACTAAATGCCATTCGGTATTTCTTACCGACATGTTTATTTCCTATTAACTCTTCAAATACATCAGCTTGAAAACCATCGAGCATGAGGTGCACGATATTATTCTTCGACGAAAATTTATAAATTTCCTGCAAAGTACTTTTTGAGCTCCGCAACCCGGTTTTGGATTTAGCGAGCTTGTCACTATTTTCAATACCGGAGTATACGATTGTCGCAAATTGAATTGCGAAAACTGCGCAGGCAAGTTGAACAATGATGCTGCCAATTCGACGATAGAAGGCTACCCCACAAAAAATCGCGCCGATCCAGATCGCCAGGTCCAGCCATCCTCGCCAAATATATTTCGACCAGTCGATGCCTCGGCCATCCAGTATCCCATAGTCCCAATTCAGTATGCTGCTCTGAAACCAGATTAATAACCCGATTACGGCAATAAGAATAGCGTGCAGACGACGCAGCTCTCCTCGAAATATTTTCCCTAATATAAATAGCAAAAGAAACAAAACTAGCGCTGGAATCGAAAGCAAACGCAGCATCCCCCACAATGGAGTGACGAACTCATCGGCGTTACCTAAGTAAAGTGTAACCGGGATAAATAGGAACAAATGCGCTATTACAATAACCGCCATAGGAAGTGTTACATCACGATATTTGTTATTACGGTGGTCAGATGTCGCAATCATGTGATTCTCAGCTAACATTTTCAGTTGCGCGACGAAAAGTCGAGCTGTTCGTCTAGAAATATTCCGCCGTTACCTTCATGATGTACTCACCAGCCGCATACGTCGACCACGAACCCTGCTATGGAATTTCACGCAACAAGGAAAGCAGCGATTCCAGGGCATGACGGCAGTTGAGGTAATCTTCCGAAAAGTTGTCGAAGCAACTCCGGTCTAATTCGATTTCGTCATTTTGTATAGGAGTCTTGCAGAGTTCCTCAAGAGGCACGACTCCTGGATCTCGAAATGCTCTTTAAATGCTGATTCAAACCCGCCTTGATGATACAAATCAAAAATATCATCTCTAGTCAGGAGCAATTTCTGAACTTGAGAGTCCTCTTTAGGAACAAACTCAACAATTAGGCTTCGACAAATTCGAGCGAAAAACTCAGCGATCATGGATAACGGAACGTTGTTGGAAATAGCAAGATGATGTACTAACGCGAGTGCCAGCACCGTATCTACCGGCGCTCTGTCTAGAAGGGAGATCCGCTCCTTCGCCGACCATCCTATCCCACCACTTGGATTGCATAAATCGACAATCAAAGGAAGTAGATTGCGCTCCTCGTCAGATTTTACCTTCAGGTAGTTAATTTCTGTGGCGGCAGGATCCGAATCAAATGAAATTACCTCGACACCCTTGGAACACGCTAATCTGCTGTAATTCCCCACATTTGCACCCAAATCCCACACCGTGTCCGGTCGCAAATCATCTAAGTATTTCGAAACGACCTCTGATTTATGGTCGGTGGCCAATGAAGAATAGTTCGTTTGATCATAATAATTAGCCCATTCCGTACCCTTAGGCGTCCAATGCAATTTATTAATTGTATTCTTCAGATTGACAACGATTCCGCGCAATCCAAGTGCGCTTATTTTTGCTTTCCGCCGTACCTTCGGTCTATCCCCAGAATCCGCGTACCGTTGTTGGGCTTTAGCATGTAGGTGTATATGCGCGAGCAACGACCAGTGAAATTGCGTCCTGAATGGAAGCATTCGACTGGCAAAATCGATTGGAACACCATCAACGAATATTTTCATAATCTGATTTAGTCGAATATCCGTGTAACACATTAAAGCCAGTGGACATAGAAAGTGCTGGCAGAACTGCCTATACGCCACCCATGGCTCATCCGTCTTGCGTCGTTCAAAGGATAACGTATCAATAAAAATCGGTTTTCCTCGCAAGAATTGCACGTTGTATGCGCTTGCATCTTTTAACGATATATTGTGATGTAGTGCAGTCAATTGCACTTCCAAGGTAAGTAACGCTGCGTCTTTTAATTGGGTAAATGTCCATTCATAAGGATAAGAGATAAATGGAATAACAGCGGGCTCGATTATCTTATAGGCAACGCTATCATCTGCGGGAACAATGCCTACTTCTTCGTGCGGAATAAGTGAATTAGTTCCAACGAGCTTCTCATAGAGGCCGGAGTCAATAAGACTTTGGTAGTCTTCCCGGTACGAAGTGTTAATCTGTCGATATAATCGGTCGTTACGACGAAAAATAAACCCACTTGGATCTCTAAAGGAAGCTGAATTAACTGAATCGGCTAGGTTCATCCGTTATCGTCTTCTCTACTTCAGTTTCAAGGTTATCGTTGTGGCAATTCAACAACTTACTTATGAATCCACTAATCCTGTACCAATAAGTTTTGATCACTATTGCTGCGCCCGCAACAGCAGCGATCGTCGATTGGATAATTATGCTGCCGGTACCGGGGTCGAGATATGCATAACAATCGTACGATACGAAAAGTAGTATCCATATTGGGGAAAGGCTTAAACGCCGAGCATTTTCTCTGGTAATCATCGTTACCTCACAAAATTGGGAGATTGGATTCTATACCGACATATTTTCCGTCGTAGACACAAGACGTCAGGGAAAAAATCGGTGTTACGTGGGCGGAACCAAGCGCCTGGCCGCGGCGGCCGGAATATGCTGCCCATATCGAAGAAGATCGCGGCTGCCACTAATCGCATACCGATCAGTATAGCAACAACCAGGGCACTCAAGGCTCGGGGTCAAACAACAATCGAAATTTGTGCAAAACCGCGTTGTGCGTCTGTGACTAGCTAGTTGTGAAGGCGAGTCGAAGCGAAGTTTGCTCGGAACGGCTGTGAGTTCGTTTTATGCCTCGAAATCGACGGTTTGAAGGCGTATTGCCGAGGCCGCGCTAGTGCTGCAGATCCGGGCCATCAGAATTCGACACACGTCAGCCGATTCTGACATGGCGTCCGCCACGAAAGATCCAAACAGTCGCACCCAGCGCGATCAGTACGTCAATCCGAACCAGTCAACGACGCCGCAATAATGCGTGCGCTATGGGCCGCGCCTTCGGAATTGTGTTGCATGCGCGGACTTCGCTCCATAGTTACCGCGCGATCGACCGCCGCGGTCAAGGTCGCTGCATCCAACAATTCAGGCGCGACAACCTGTGCGCGTGCGAGCTCCTGCATTCGCTCGGCACGTTGCGTCTGTTCCGTCTCTCCTTCACCGACAAATGGCACTAGCACGGCGGGCGTACCAGTATCCATTAAGTCAAGCACAGTGTTGTACCCGGCCTGCGATATCGATACTACGGCCCGGCGCAACAACCGCCGAAAGTCCGAGCGCGCGCGCTCGACCGTGATACCGGGTTCGGCCCGGTCCGCTAACGCCCGAAACTCCGGCTCCGCCATACCGTACCCAACGAGACAACGCCACGGCTCGTCGTGCAAGCGGGTCAGCGGCCTCGCGTCGAGAGCGGTGGCAAACAACTGCGCGCCCACTGCGCCGCCGCCAGCCGATACCAGAACACCGGCGCGACTCGCATCGCGGTTCTCAGCGATGGTTTCCGCGCCGTTTACAGATTGGGAGTCTTCACCCTCTTCGACGAATCCTGTGTAATAAATTTTATCCGCAATTTCGCTGGCAGCCGGGTAGCTTTTCTCTAGGGTAATGAACTCACGATCTCCATGCACCAGCACCATGTCGATATAGCGACGCACCAGGGCGACGGTTTCCACCACACGCTCGGATTTCGATTGGCGTTGCAGGATATCGCGAATTGAACATATCACTTTCGGTTTCCGGCACCACGAATCCACTAACTCCAACAGGGGGATTAACTCGAACCGCAATTTCCGTCTTCCAAACGGAAAGGATTCGATAATCAGTGCCTGCGGTTGCGCGCGGTTAACGATATCCAATAGCTGCGCGCTGCGCTGCTGTCGCCAAGCATCGGTGATGCGGTGACCGTCGGCGTCGACCAATTCACTAATGCGCTCATCGAGGGCCTTTAGTGCCGGCAACTGACAAATCTCGCTCGAACCAAAATTGACGCCGGGCACAGGCACACCGCCACTAATTACGGTAACTGCAAGATTTTCGGCTTGCATCGCACGCGCGAGCGCGGCGGCACGACGTAAGTGTCCGCTGCCCAGCAAGTGCTGAACATAGATTACAACGCGGGCGCGACTCGCCACGGCATTTAAGTCGTATTACTGGAAGATAGGAATAACTAGATCAAGCAATGGACTGTGCGACGGGAGGCATGGTGGAACGTGATTCGATGCCGTCTTTGACGCGCTGATTAATCGTGTCCAGTCCGTCCAACAGGTCGGGTATTTCCGCATCCGACGGCAACGGCTGATGCGGTAACTCATGCAGAGCCCTGATCGTAGTCTCGACGCTCAGGCCGTTTTCGGGGTCAAGCACCTTGACCAAACCAAATTCCGCGGCGCGCGCGGCACGGATCGCCTGCTCCGCGCGTGGTTTAGTGCGCGGCATGAGAATCGCCCTCTGATTGAAGGACAGAATCTCACAAAACGTGTTGTATCCGCCCATCGATACGACCCCGGCGGCACGCACCATGAGGTTTTCCAAATGGCTATCGAATGTAATCGCTTCGACCGAGCCGAGTTGTGCTACGCGGGCTAAGAATTCGTCCTGTTGGGCTGGAGGCATGAACGGTCCGAATACGATGAGCGCCGGGTAGGGTAACGTCGTATCGGTTTCATAGGCGTTCAAAATCGCGTCAATCATGGCAAAGCCGTCACCACCACCGCCCGTTGTAACCAACAAAAACGGCGCGTCGAGGTCAATCGGAGCACGCAACACCGGTTCCGATGGTACCTGCCGCTGTAAGTATCCGGTAAATAATGTTTTGGCAAGCAGTTGCGGAGGGGCACCCACCTCCGCCAATGGATCCCCCATCTGCGCGATACCGTACATCCAAATCTCGTCGTACAGGTCGCGCAGAGCCGGCATCACGTGCTTACGCTCCCACTCGCTCCGCAATGACGATGATTCATCCATGATATCGCGCAATCCCAACACCACGCGGGTTCCGCTGCGCTTTAACATATTCAGGGTATCGGTTACTTCGCCTTTTAGGCCCAACGGTTCTTTGTCGACGAGGAACAAGTCCGGCGCGAATATTTCGGCCGTGTGACGAATAATAGATTCGCGCATCTTGAGGGTTTGTGAGAGATCAATATGCAACGCCAGCGAGGTGTATTCGCCATTGTGAAGTTTAATGACACCAGGAATCCGCACGAAATCCACCCGAGCACGGAAATCGAAGCTACCGATAATCGGCGATCCGGAAAGAATAAGAACACTAAGGCCTTTGTATTGTTCAACCAACGAGTGCGCGATTGCCCGGCACCGGCGCAAATGGCCGAGACCAAACGAGTCATGGCTGTAAATCAAAACCCTGGCTTTCTCCAGCCGCTCCGTCATCTCTCCCTACCCGTCTTGATGGAAGCCGCAGATTACCCTATTTATCGTTCGAGCAGCCAGCAAATCGCAGCTATTCAGGCACTCAATTGCGTTCCTTAAGGCTACATCTAGCGTTACGCCGCCACTCATCAGGGTTTACTAATACATGCAGTTACGCGATTAGTGCGCGGTTCATCCGGCCTACGAACTACGGCGGCCGACATAGGTCTTAAAGTGAGTATTGCAATTCGCATCCACCCGAGAGGATTATGTAACCGGTATCGACAGCGTTACCGGCACATCGCCACAACCACGGAGGTATCGGTGCAGCTATTTCAAATCGTTCGATCGGCACATAATTGGCTGGCTGGCCGATCCGGTTACGAGAAGTTGCCGAATCGCGTATGCCAAACCATCGATCGCCAGCAAGAAGACAGCGAAATCCTCATTGGCTGGGTTCAACTCGCGATTCTCCTGACATTCGCCGTTTTGTATACACTCGCACCCAGCGCATTTCCCGACGAGACCCGCTTTGAGCCGGTTCCCTGGGCGTTGGGTGCGTATTTCATATTTACGATTACCCGCTTGGTGCTAGCGCATGCCCGCCGTCTGCCGTACTGGATGCTCGTACTATCGGTCATCGCAGATATGTTGTTGTTATTGGGCTTGATATGGACTTTCCACTTGCAATACGAGCAGCCCGCGGCATTCTACTTGAAAGCACCCACGCTGTTGTACGTTTTCATATTTATAGCATTGCGGGCGCTACGCTTCGAGGCGGGGTTTGTTGTATTGGCCGGCTTGGTGGCTTCCGCCGGTTGGCTAGTCATGGTGTTTTATGCGGTAAAGATAGCACCCGGAAACACCTCCATTACCGGCGATTATATCGATTACATGACATCTAATAATGTGCTGTTGGGTGCCGAGTTCGACAAAATTATTTCGATTCTTCTGGTAACAGCAGTCCTCACCACGGGGATCGCTCGTGCCCATAAATTGCTGACCCGGTCGGTCGTCGAAAGCGCAGCCGCGCGCGATCTGTCACGGTTCGTGCCCACCGAAGTCGTCCGTCAAATTGCGGCATCGGAACACGGCGCAACTGCGGGGCAGACCGAGCTTCGCGAAGCGACGATTTTA
The DNA here is from genome assembly GCA_029862885.1 of Gammaproteobacteria bacterium. Classification (GTDB taxonomy): domain Bacteria; phylum Pseudomonadota; class Gammaproteobacteria; order Arenicellales; family JAOTWM01; genus JAOTWM01. The sequence continues at coordinate 10,621 of JAOTWM010000053.1, read as the reverse complement.
TTTATCGACATAGAAAAGTTCACGGCGATCGGTGAGTCGCTGTCGCCGCAAAACCTAGTGGCGACATTGAACGAATATTTTACCGCCGTGTCGGCACCGATTCAGAAATATCACGGCGCTATCTGTCAGTTTCAAGGCGACGCGATTCTAGCGAGCTTCAATTTACCGGAAGCGAATCGGGACCATGCGCGGAATGCCGTATCGGCAGCTCTTGAGATTCAACGACTTCTTGAAATCCAAACATTTAATGGCGTGTCATTGCGAGCGCGGATCGGCATTACCACCGGCGAGGTCGTTGGAGGGTTTGTGGGCACTCCCGAACGGCTTGGCTACACGATTCATGGTGACGACGTAAACTTGGCAGCGCGCCTCGAACAACTTAATAAACAGCACCAGACCCGAATCTTGTTGGATGAACTGACATGCGAGCGTGCCGGACGCGACAACTTCGCATTCCAACGACTAGGCACAGAAACCGTACGCGGCCGCGAAAACCCCGTAAACGTGTATTCGCTATCGGCCTGAGCGGAGTATCGCTAACTGGCGGGAGATATTGGCACGGGCGATGACCTCATATCGATCACGGAAAAAGTCCGTGGAAAACACTGATTTGCGGTCCAGTAAACATTGCAAAAACCGACACTGCTGCGTTTCGAATTGACTATCGCTTAAGTGCGAACACTCGCGCCGCACCCGTGCACTGTCGTCATTAAATTCAGGCCATGGCATTCCAAATCCGGACAAATCGACATCCACGATAAACTTCTCATCGTCCGCAACGGGTGAATTCCTGTGGGTGGTAACGTCGATCAATCGACATACCGCAGCACAGAAGCCGTCCGCCACCACCGCTTGTGCGCGCTTCGTAAATAACTCGGCGCTGCGTTGCTCATTATCGTTCGACCTGGGGTCGTACACAGCGTCGTGATACCACAGCGCCATCTCCACCGCGTCATTGCCACCCATCGCTTTGGCACCAACGTCCATTTGCGTTAGGCAATGTTCAATGTGCGACATCGTGTGATAGCAACGATGCGACTGACTGTATAGCTCGACAAGTTCATCGAAAGTGCGGGCCACGTCGATTTCGGCACCCGCAACCAGACAGCGGCACCATAGCGAACTAAACCTTTCGGAATTCATGATCGCGGTAGCGTGGAAATCGCAATCAGCGCCCCATCAGCACGCACAAATATTTGAGAGGCGTTTTAACGATCGCGCTGACCCGCATGGCTTTGCATCTGCTCCACCTGCTCATGGGATCGGGCCAACTTGTCGCTGAGCTGGCGCATCACATCGAGCGCCACGTCGGGATTTTCCGACACCAACTTGAGAAATGTGTCGTTGGAAATTCGTAACGTCTTAACCACGCCGTTGGCTCGCAAGGTCGCCGAGCGTGGTGCATTGTTTAACACCGCCATTTCTCCAACCAGCTCGTTTCGGCCGCGGACAACAACCGGAAACAGCACCCCGTCCTCTGTCTCAGCAAGAATTTCGACTTCGCCCTCCATAATCACATATACGCAGTCGGTAGGATCGTTGGCGTGAAACAATATCTGTCCATCTTGAAACGTGACAGCTTCGCTGGTGAACGCCATTAGCTTAAGCTTGGAGGGGTCAAGCTTCGCAAACATAGGTACTTGTTTGAGCTGTTCGGCTTCCTGAAAGACGTCCATCCACCACCTCAATGATTCACCTACACCGGCATCGACCCCATAGCTCGGATCTCGCCATACCGAGCCGTTCACTGTGGCACGCTAGCGACGCCAAATCAAGACTTTGGCCGGCCGTCGCCGGCGCCACAATCGTGGCTGCGGGATTGCAATGCGTCCAGTTCGCGCCTACCGTAGTAACGCAATTCCAACCAATTCGCCCTGTTTAAGGATAGAACATTATGCCCAATTCAGCACAACCGACCGTGCAAGTCGATAACGCCAAAATACGGATTACCGAATGGCGTTTCGCAGCCGGTGCCGCCACTGGTTACCATCGGCACGAGTACGACTATGTCGTGGTGCCGATGACGACCGGAGTATTACAAATGCTCGGACCCGACAAAAAATCGTCGACCGCGAATTTAGTCGCCGGACAATCCTATTTCCGCGAGGCCGGTGTCGAACACGACGTCATCAATACCAACACCACCGAATTCGTGTTTGTCGAGGTCGAGATCAAGGGCTAACGAATGCGGCCATTCACCGCTATGCAGCGCGACCCACTTTTTCAATCCGCGAGGCACAATACTTGAACTCAGGAATCTTTCCAATTGGATCCAACGCCGGATTGGTTAAGGTATTGGCCGCGGCTTCGGCATAACAGAAAGGTATAAATACGACGCCGTCCGGTACCGCATTATCGCAACGCGATTTTAACTCCACGGTGCCGCGCCGCGTCACCACTCGGATCGCATCGCCCGGCGCAATCCCTAAGCGGTCCATCTGCGCAGCGCTCAAACTGGCCACCGCTTCGGGTTCAATCTCATCAAGAATCGAGGCACGCCGCGTCATAGCGCCAGTATGCCAGTGCTCGAGTTGGCGGCCCGTTGTCAATATCAATGGATAATCGTCATCGGGACGCTCATCGGGCTCAACCAGGCCCGCGGGTACGAGTTTGGCGCGGCCGTCAGCAGTGGGAAACCCATCGCTGAACACGATGTCATTGCCGGGTTGATCGGGGCCGTCACACGGATACACCACTACACTTTCGCGCTCCAACCGATCCCAAGTAATGTTGTCGAGAGATGGCATCACCTGTGCCATCTCCGCGAACACGTCCCGCGGGTGCGAGTAGTTCCAATCGAGGCCGAAACGCCGCGCCAACTCCTGCAGGATCCACCAGTCCTGTCGCGCATCGCCCGGCAGTTGGAGCGCGACGCGGCCCATTTGCACCTGACGGTTGGTATTGGTAACCGTACCGTCCTTCTCGGGCCATGCCGAAGCCGGTAATACCACATCGGCATGATAGGCGGTTTCGGTTAGAAATAAATCCTGCACTACCAAATGCTCCAATGTGGCCAACCCGGCCCGAGCGTGCTGCACATCGGGATCGGACATCGCGGGATTCTCACCCATCACATACATGCCCTTGATCTGCCCGGCGTGTATCGCGTTCATAATCTCCACCACAGTCAAACCGCGATTCGGATCGAGTGGCGTGCCCCAGGCGTCTTCAAACCGCGAACGCGCATCCACATTATCGACAAACTGATAGTCCGGCAACATCATCGGGATCAACCCCGCATCGGAGGCGCCCTGCACGTTGTTCTGACCACGCAACGGATGCAGCCCGGTGCCGGGCCGGCCGACATGGCCGGTGATGGTGGCGAGGGCGATCAGGCAGCGAGCATTATCGGTACCGTGCACGTGTTGCGAAACTCCCATTCCCCAGAAAATAATGCCGCGGTTGGCGGTGGCAAATTTGCGTGCGACGATACGAATTTGTTCTGCATCGATTCCACACACCGGCGCCATTTCCTCGGGAGTGAATGCCTGTATATGGCGACTCAGGTTCTCGAAGCCTTCAGTAAATCCCGCAACGTAGTTCTCGTTATATAAGCCTTCGGAAATGATGACATTCAACATGGCGTTCAACAACGCCACATCGGTGCCGGCCTTGAACTGCAACATGTGGGTCGCATGCCGCTTCAATCCCATGCCGCGCGGGTCCATAACCACCAGGGTTTTGCCGCGTTTCGCAGCCTGCTTAAAAAACGTCGCGGCGACTGGATGGTTTTCAGTGGGATTAGCGCCAATGACGATGATTACGTCGGCGTCTTCCGCGGCCGTAAACGGTGCAGTTACCGCGCCCGAACCGATACCCTCTAGCAATGCTGCGACCGAGGAGGCGTGACACAGGCGCGTGCAATGATCGACGTTGTTAGTACCGAAGCCGGTGCGCACGAGTTTCTGTACCAAATACGCTTCCTCGTTTGAGCCTTTCGCCGAACCAAAACCCGATAGCGCCTGCCCACCGTCGCGGTCGCGAATTAGCTTCAAACCATGGGCCGCACGATCCAACGCCTCGTCCCAAGTCGCCTCGCGGAAGTGAGTCAGCGGATTAGACGGGTCCAGGTCAATATCGGCATGCTTCGGCGCATCGTCGCGTCGAATCAACGGTTTAGTCAGGCGGTGCGGGTGACTGACGTAATCGAATCCAAACCGGCCCTTTACGCACAAGCGGTTACGGTTTGCGGGGCCATCGCGGCCCTGCACCGCAACGATGGTATTTTCGTGGGTCTGGTAAGCAATCTGACAACCCACCCCGCAATACGGACACACGCTATCAACCTCTTCCAGCGAGTCGGTGCGACCAACGCCATCCTCCCCAACCAGCGCCGTCTCCATTAGTGCACCGGTCGGACAGGCTTGCACGCATTCGCCGCACGCGACGCAGGTGCTCGACCCCATCGGATCATCGAAGTCGAACACGATCTTCGAGCCGTGACCGCGGTATGCCATGCCGATTACGTCGTTGACCTGTACCTCGCGGCAGGCGCGCACACACAAGCCGCACTGGATGCACGCATCCAGAAACACCCGCATCGCGGGATGACTCGGATCAGGGGCGGGCTGCTCGCGCCGTGGAAAACGGCTGGACGCCACCCCGATGCGCTCGGACCACTGCCAAAATTTTGATTCCTGCTGGTGTGCAACATCGCGCGGTGGTTGATCCGCGATGAGCATCTCAAACACCGACCGGCGTACGGATTCCGCGCGCGGCGTCGCGGTGTGCACGGCCATCCCAGGCGTAGGTGTGCGAATGCACGAAGCCGCCAGTACCCGTTCACCTTCAACTTCCACCATACAGGCTCGGCAGTTGCCGTCGGCCCGATACCCGGGCTCGGGCGAATAACACAAATGCGGAATATCGGTGCCACAGCGCTTCGCGGCCTGCCAAATCGTTTCCCCCGGTTGCGCCTCAACAGTTACGCCGTCGAGGCTGAACTCAATCGTTGCGTCTGTCGACATCTACTTGTCCTCCGGAAAATAGCGGAATACGGACAACAACGGATTGGCCGCCGCCTGGCCTAAGCCGCAAATCGATGCATCGCTCATCGTCTGACTCAATTCCGTGAGTAGCGGCTCATCCCATTGCGGTTGCTGCATCAACTCTACAGCCTTCTCGGTACCGACCCGACATGGAGTGCACTGCCCACAGCTTTCGTCCTCGAAAAATCGCATGAGGTTTAACGCGACGGCTTTGATATCGTCCTGATCGCTTAAAATGACGACCGCGTGCGAGCCAACGAAACATCCGTGCTCCTCCAGGCGCCCAAAATCGAGTGGCAAATTCGCGAGGCTGGCCGGTAAGATTCCGCCCGAAGCGCCACCGGGAAGGTAGCCCTTAAACGCATGGCCATCTTGCATGCCACCGCAAAACTCATCGATGAGTTCCTGCGCGGTGATGCCGGCCGGCGCGAGCTTCACGCCCGGCTCGCGCACCCGGCCGGATACCGAGTAGCTACGCAACCCCTTGCCACCGTTGCGGCCGTGCCCTGCGAACCAATCCGGTCCCTGCTGAATGATGTCGCGAATCCAATATAACGTTTCAACGTTTTGGACCAACGTCGGTTTCCCGAAAACCCCGACTTCCGCAACGTACGGCGGCCGATGGCGCGGCAAACCACGCTTGCCTTCGATCGACTCGATCATCGACGATTCTTCGCCACAGATATAGGCACCGGCGCCACGCCGTAGTTCGATCTTCGTAACGCGATCCAGACCGGCGCTTTGCAGCTTCGCGATTTCTTCCAACAGCGCGTGCCGTACGCCCGGATATTCGTCGCGCAAATAAATATAGACGACCTCCGCTTCGACCACCCATGCCGCGATCAACATACCTTCCATAAATCGATGCGGGTCACGCTCCAGATAGTAGCGATCTTTGAAGGTACCGACTTCACCCTCGTCGGCGTTGACGGCCATAAGTCGCGGCCCCGGATAACCCCTTACAAATCCCCATTTACGGCCCGTCGGGAAGCCGGCGCCGCCCAATCCCCGTAACGGTGAACCTTGCATTAACGCGATGACATCCTCGGGTGTGCGGCCGCCGTCCAGACATTCCCGCAACAATGCATAGCCTCCGTCGGCGACGTAGGCTTCATAATCAGTGTATTGCGGCACCACAGGTTGGACCCGATTGTCATCGACGGCCTGCGTCACACTGGCGGGCGTGGCATTATCGACATGATAGTGACCGACCTCAGCAACCGGTGCCGTATCGCAGCGACCCATGCACGGAGCGCGAACAACTCGTATCTTCGGATGCCCCGCGTCAACCAGATTCTTGATAAGAATTTCCGCGCCGAACATCGAACACGTCAAGCTTTCGCAAACGCGCACAGTTATGGCAGTCGGTGGCGTCTCGTCGTCCTTGAGAATATCGAAATGCGCATAAAACGTAGCGGTCTCGTACACCTCGGCCAATGCGAGGCGCATCTCGTGTGCCAACGCGACCAGATGCGAGGCCGACAGACACCCGTACCGGTCCTGCAACAGATGCAGAAACTCGATGAGCAAATCACGGCGCCGTGGCCGCTCACCAAGTACGCCGCGCACCTCCTGTAGCGCCTGAGGCTGGACTTGCCGGCCCTTCGGGGTCTTTGCGGTGCGGCGGCGCCCGCGGCCAGCGTGTTTTAAAGTTACGACTTGTTGGGACTTAATTGCTGCCATCTTGTCTATTACCGGTGATAGGCCCGAACTGTGGCCGGTCATCTTCAAGTAATACGGCGGAGTATGACAATCGCTATTTTCGATTACACCATAGGCAAACCCGATTGCTATATCATGGCCCGGAGGAGTTGGGCCCGATGGCGGGATCTGGGCACGACGGTGCAACCGCATAGAAAACCCTTAATGTAACTACCACGATCATTGGCTTGCTTGTTCGGGCTGCCACATCTGTGCGTCGATAACCGATAAATCGATGTCTTCGGCAAGGTCGAGAATAGCCCCCACCAACGGCGATACCGGATCACGATCTGCCACCACCAATCCGATGGTATGGGTGATTTCGGGTTCGATTAACGGAATAGTACGCACGTCCTGGCCACCGATCACGGCCGCAAAATTCGCCGGCACGATCGTGGACAGTTTCCCCGTGCGCACATGAGCGTAGAGATTAACAATCGAATTTGTCTCGATCTCCGGGATCGGCTGACAGTTCAGTTGCGCGAACACGCTATCGATGATGCGACGATTTTGCATATCGGGGGTCAACAAGCACAATGACAGCGACGCGGCCTCGATCCATTCGATCGTGTTACGGTCTTCGAACGTCTCGCTTGCGGTCAACACCGCGTACCGTTCCTGGTACAGCGGCAATCGGCGTACGTTTTGTAAAGGTTCATTGTCGATATAGGTCAATCCTGCTTCAATATCGAAGCCATCCAAATTGCGTTGTATTTCCTGGGAGCTTTGCGATAACACCCGCACACTGACGCGCGAATGGCGTTGATGAAATGGTACGGTCAACAACGGTGCAAACAGCAGCGCCGAGGGAATCACGCCGAGTGACATCGCGCCGGCCAGTTCATCCTGCATGGCGCTGACATCCTGGCGCATCGAGTCGCAGTCGGCCAGTATACGTTGAGCCCAGTGCAGCACGCGTTGGCCTTCTGCAGTCAACCCGTGGTAGCTGTGTGAGCCACGCTCGACAATCATGACGCCAAGTTCCTGTTCAAGCTGACGAATCCGCGCCGACAATGTCGGTTGGGAAACAAAGCATTGCTCGGCGGCACGACCAAAATGCTGCTCACGAGCCAAAGCATTCAGAAACTTAAGCTGCTTGATATCCACCAGACACCAAATCCGGCAACACAGGACTCATCAAGTGTACCATCTCCGCGAGCCGCAACTGGCGCATACGAATTACTGGGCACCCTCTTGCAACTCGCCGCCTGAGTCCGCAGCCAGAGAAAAATAATGGCAGATAAAATCCGCTACGCTTTGCGGCGCATTAATATCCAAAACCGCACAACCCACCGATTCCGTCAGCGGGCCGTCAACCGCCACAGCGATAACGGTCGCATCCTGAGTACAACGTAACGGCCGACGCGATGCGGTTCTATACACTTCGATCTTAGGCAGCGAGGACAATTTAAAGCCTTCTACTAGGATCAAGTCCAAATCCTCGGAGTGCAATCGGGCAATGAGTTCTTCGACATTGGGGTCGGACTCGTTGTCCACCGTCTCTACCATTAATGCCCAACGCCGCCGCGACGCTACAAGAGTTTGATCGGCACCGGCTTTGCGTAACTCGAAACTGTCCTTTCCTGGCACATCGAGATCGAAGGTATGATGCGCGTGTTTTATCACCCCGACCCGTAGACCGCGTTGCTTTAGGATCGGCAGCAATCCTACGATTAGCGTTGTTTTTCCGGTGCCGCTATAGGCGGCGAACCCAAGGACGGGAATACTCATTGTATGGATCGGCCCTTAATTTTCTGTTCGACTTCTCGGCATTGTTCTGGGGTATTGATATTCAAAAAGGTATCGGGAATATCCGAAAAGTCCACAGACGAATGTGGATGCTGCGCAAACCAACGATCGATCTTACGCTCACCGCTTTCCAGATACGCAGACAAACTGTCCGCTAATCCAATATCCAGCATACTAAACACGGGTTGCAGGCGTTTACCGTCATGTGCCACAGCGATACGCGTCGCTTCACTCAATCCCGCCTGTAGTCGATCCAGTAAGTCTGGCGGTAGAAACGGCGAGTCGCAGGGCACCGTAACTATAAACGCTGTTCTGGATGCGCGCATACCGCTGAGCATCCCCGCGAGCGGCCCGAGGTACCCGCCATGTTGATCACCGACCACATCCACTCCAAACTGCCGATAGCGCTCGATGTTGCGGTTCGCATTGATAATGACCGTCTCGACCTGCGGCCCGAGACGGTCAATGACATAGTCAATGAGCACGCGGCCCGCCAGCGGCACCAGCCCCTTATCGACTCCACCCATACGCCGCGCCTGCCCGCCGGCCAGTATCAACCCCGTTACCGAGTCCGGTCGCAACGCTTACACCGCTGCCAGAGGCGCATCGCGCAATATTGTGAGTCGCCCATCGTTGAGTTCGAATTCCGCATCCCACGACGCATCGCTACTGTCCAGCTCATGGCTGGTAATGACCAAGCCGGCGCCGGCCGCGCGCAAGCTTTGCAGCAACTCGGTCGTGCGCTGACGTGCATCCCGATCCATGCCGCTTAATGGTTCGTCCAACAACAGAATCTTCGGCGACAACACGCGAGCGCGGGTCAATGCAACGCGTTGTTTTTCACCGCCCGATAATTGCCTGGCGTTGCGTTCGCTGAGATGCGCGAGCCCTGCCCACTCCAAGGAATCGGTTACTAACCGGGCCGTATCGAGCCTGGACATACCCCGACGACGCAACCCATAAGCAATATTCGCCGCGACCGAGCGATCGAACAAATAAGGTTGTTGATGTAGATAAACGATACTCGAACGCAATTGCGATACGACCTCGCGCCAGTCACCAGCGTGGCAATCGATTTGAATCTCGGCGTGATCCGGGGGCAACAACCCCGCGATGATCTTCAACAACATCGTCTTGCCCGCACCGTTCGGCCCACGCAACATTACACCACGGGTTGCGGACAGTTCGAATCGATCGATATCCAGTACCATCCGCCGATTCACCGTCTTCTGTAGCCTTGTAATGGATAGTAAAGGCTCGGATGACATCGTCTGAGAGTTTCGCACTAGCGGCCTTTTGCCCCTGTTCCGCATTGAAAATGCGCTCGTATTCTCATTTACTTAACTTTATCTGCGTTATTACGCGTAATTTGAATTTGCCGGGATCAAAATCGCATTCGTACAAAGCACTCAGATTAACGATAAACGCGATGAACGGTGGGTAGACGTTCAGACCGCGAGTCGACCTTCGCCGCGAAACACCGCAACGAGAAAATTCAATAATAATGCCATCACCATTAGCACGATTCCGAGCGCAATGCCTTGCGAAAACGCACCCTTGCTGGTTTCCAAAGCGATAGCGGTGGGAATATTACGGGTGAAATGCAAAATATTGCCGCCCACCATCATCGAACACCCGACCTCTGCGATCACGCGTCCGAATCCCGCCACCACGGCCGCAATCAGGCCAAAACGGACTTCCCGAAACAATGTCAACATCGCCATCCAACGCGATGCCCCCAATGTCAGCGACGTTTCCCACGCACGCCGATCTCCGCCTTGAATGGCTGCGTGACCCATCGCCACGAGAATCGGGAAACACAATATTATTTGCCCTACTACCATTGCGGTCTGGGTGAACAATAGCTTCCAATCGCCGAGCGGACCGGCTCGCGACAGAAACACATACAGCAACAAACCGACGACGACAGCCGGTAATGCCAGTAGCGTATTGAACATCGACACACAAAATTGCCGGCCCGGAAACCGACCGTAGGCCAAAGCAAAGCTCAGCAGCAGCGCAAATGGGGTCGCAAAAATGATCGCGCGCGCCGAAACGCTGAATGACGTCACGATTACCTCCCACAACTCACGATCGCCACTGACCAGTAGGATCATCGCCTCGGTGGTGGCATCGGCTAAGGATTCCACATCGATTTCTCCGCTGCGTATTGGGGCCCGGCG